>NZ_JACGBH010000001.1:0-255831 GCF_020138295.1 Campylobacter sp. Cr9
GGGGTTTATAAGTTAAAAACTCTTTTTATGTGCTAAATTGCCTTGATTTTTTATAAGTAAAATCTCGCTTAAAATACTAAATGCAATTTCTCTTGGTTCTTGATTGGCTATATCTAAGCCTATTGGCGCATAAATTTTATGAAATAATTCATTGCTAAAACTATCTTTAATAAGCTCATCTTTAATAAATTTATGTTTGGTTTTTGAGCCTATTACGCCTATATATTTTGCATTTTTTTCTATTACACTTTTTAAACATTTATAATCATCTAAATGAGATTTTGTAACGATGATAATATAAGTATTTTCATCAATTTCTAAAAAATCTAAATCTTCATAATTGCTTAAATGCTCTTCATCTGCATAATTCTTTAAATACTCTTTCCTATCATCAAGCAAGATAGAATAAAAACCTAAGTATTTTGCTAAAAATATTATTTCTTTTCCTATGTGTCCTGCTCCAAAAATTATTAGTTTCGGTTTTTGATTTATTATTTTTATATAGCCACTTGCAAGCCCACCGCATTGCATTTTTAAATCACCATTAGGGGTTAATTCGTGGTTAAAAATCTTGCTTTTGTTATTTTCTAAGCATTCTTTAGCTTCTTTTAAAACTTCATATTCTAATTTGCCACCACCTATACTCCCAACGCTTGTTCCATCGCTAAATAAAGCCATCATTGAACCAGCGTTTCTTGGAGTGCTACCACTTGATTTTGTAAGTGTAATTAAGGCAATTTTTTCATTTTTTTCACATCTTTTATAAACTTCTTTTAAAACAATATCATCCATTTTTATTCCTATTTTCTAAATACATTAAAGCTTCAAGCACCCCACCACCTATGCTTCTAGCCTTATCTGAAATACTAAAACAATTTTCATATTCACTAATTCTTGGGTCAATATCTGCAATCTTAAGGCCTTTTTTAACTTCAAAATTATCATTAATAATACCCCTTAAAAGCCCACTAATACTAGCTTTAACAGGCGTATTGTTAATATATGCGATGATTTCATCTTCTTTTACAATATCACCTATTTTAGCAATAGCTTTAAAATTTCCACTATCGTTTGCATAAATTACTCTTTTTGCTCCAATTCCTTTTACTTCAGCAGGAATTGCTGTATTTTCTTCAGCAAAACCACTTAAAATTACTTTGCCTAAATTATGACCACGATTACTCTCAATTACTGCATGAGCATCAATTCCTGCACAAAATCCAGGTCCAATAGCAATTACTACAGGAGCCATATTAATATTTGTTCCTAGATTTTTTTTAGCCAAAATCGCATCAATTAAAGCCCTTGGCTTTATATAATTTAAAATATCTAAACACTCATCAATTATTATAGGTATAAAGCCGACACTATCTAAAAGCTCGTCTTTATTAACTAATTTTGCTTTTATTCCTTCTATTTCGCAAGTTTTATCATAGACTGCTTGAGAAAAACAAACCTTAGTTCTAATTGAACTTGGCTTTAAACATTCTAATAATAGCACCTTAAAACCTGCTCTAAAAAGCCTTGCAGCAATCCCGCTAGCAATATCTCCAGCTCCCCTAATAACTACAAAATCATTCATTTATTAGCCTTAAATCTTCTTTAGTATCTATGTCTTTTCCTTCTAATTCATCATCTAAATCAACAAAAATTACTTTATCTTTATATTTTTGAATCAGCACTCTTCCACCACTATCATTATCTAATTCACACAATTCTTTAAAATAACTTTTATCAAAAATAGTAGGCAAGGAATTGATTTTATTAAATCTAGGAACAACAATATAATTTTCTTTATATTTTGAAATAATAGTTTTTATTGAATTACTTTTTAAAAATACTTGATCAATGGGTAAAAATAAAGCATAATCGTAATCTAAAGAATTATTTAAAGCGATTTTTATACTTGTATTTTGACCTTTATTAAAAGCATTTAAAATAATATTTAAATCTTTATAATTTGTCTTTAAATATTCGTAATTATTCTCATTAGCAACTATTTTAATATCCATATTAAGCTCTAAAGCTTTTTTAATAACAATATCAATAAAATAAGCATTTTTATACTTTAAAAATGATTTATTAGCTCCAAGTCTTTTAGAATAACCAGCTGCTAAAATGATGCAAACACCTTTCAAAAATTAAGCCTTATATATTTTTCTTCTTTTAAAAATCCAGCTAATAATTTAAAATTTTTTAATCTTTTAGCAAGTTCGTTTAATACTTTTAAATCATCACACCTATTAAAGAAAATAAAATTGCTAGAATTTGAAATAGGAATTTCAAACATTTTAAGGCATATCTTTTCTATTAAATCAATGCTAATTACATCATTTTCACTTACTTTAAACACTTTTAAAAACTCATCAAATCTATGAATAAAATCTTTATTTAATCTATGATTTAATAAATGAAGTGGAACAATTCCTACTATTTTATTTGTATCTTCTAAAATAACAGGCTCATTACTCTTCCAAGCTTTATAAGGCAGTTCCTTAGCCCCATCAGCTTCATAAATAAACAAATCACAATTTTTATAAAAATCACTAAAATCATCTAAAGCATTTACTTTATTATCAATAATTTTTCCACATAAATTAACGCCTTTTTTTAGTTTATTTGCGTTTGTTTCATTATATAAATTATTAAAGCTTTTATCCTTTATCTCATACATTTTAGTGCTTGTTGTAAGAATTGTGATTTTATCTTGATTTTTTCTAGCTAGATTATAAGCAAAGGTAGTTTTCCCACCTGAGCCTATAATCGCAATCTTATCTTTTTGCTTAATTTCTAAAGCTTCATTTAGCATAATTTGCAGTTTCTTCTATTGCTTGAAAGATTTTTTTATATCCTGTGCAACGGCATAAATTACCAGAAACTCCGCGCTTTATTTCAAACTTAGTAGGCATTTTATTTTTATTAAGCAAAGCAGTTGATGAGATAATAAATCCAGGAGTGCAAAAGCCACATTGAACAGCTCCATTTTTTATAAAACTCTCTTGTAAAGGACTTAAACCATCAATAGGAGTTAAGCCTTCTATTGTGGTGATTTTCTTGCCATCAGCCCAAGCTGCTAAATAAATACAACTATTTACATTCTTTCCATCAACCAAAACAGCACAAGCTCCGCATTCACCAACACTACAGCCTTCTTTTGTGCCACTTAATTGTAATTCATTTCTTAATAATTCAAGCAATGACATTCTAGGGTCAATGTGTAATTCATAAATTTTATCATTAATACAAGTTTTAATTTTCATAATCTCTTCCTGTTAATTCATAAATAGCTCTTTTTGTAAGCGTTGTTAGAAGATTGTTTCTAAAATCTTTAGAAGCTCTCCAAGAATCTCTTGCCTTAGTTTCGTTTAAAACATTATTAGCAATTTTTTCAATATTTTCCTTAGTTAATTCTAAGCCTTTTGCTAATTTTTCACTTTCTTTAGCTCTAATAGGAGTAGGTGCAGCAACCCCATAAGCTAGTTTTAAATCAATTATTTTTTCATCACTTGATTTTAACATAACACTAACTCCAATTGTAGCTATATCCATTGCATTTCTTTGAGCAAATTTTATGTATTTACTAGCATATCCTTCGTAAGATTTCTTAGGTATTTTAATGCTTGTTAAAATATCTCCTTTTTCTAATTTCACCACACCTGCACTAAGGTAAAAATCACTTATTGCTATTTCTTTTTGCTTATTTTCGTTAAAAATAACCAAAATAGCATCAAGCGCAAAAAGACTTGAAGCACTATCAGCCGAAGTTGCGCCATTGCAAATATTTCCACCTATTGTAGCCATATTTCTAATTTGTGGGCCACCTACTAAAGCAGCTGCCATTTTTAGATTTGTTAAATTATTTTTTATGATTTCATTATTTTCTATATCATCAAAAGTGCATAATGAACCTATATGAATGAACTCATCATCAATTGTTATATTTTTTAATTCATTTAAAGTGTTAATTCCTATTAGGTGTTTATTTGAATATTTTTTATCCAAATTTCTAAGTTTAATTAAAACATCAGTTCCACCTGCAATTAATACCGAATCATCAATAGTTTTTAATAATCTGCTAGCTTCACTAACGCTTTTTGCTTCCGTGTAATTACTTAAATAATACATTCTTTATCCTTAGCTTGAAAAAATCTTTCTGGTGTTATTGGTATTTGATTAAATTCTATATTTGTTGCATCAAGCACTGCATTTCTAATAGCAGGTGCAGGAGAACACATAGGAGGTTCTCCTAAAGATTTATTACCAAATGGACCATAAGGGTCGTAATTATCAACAAAACCAACATCTAAATCAGGAACATCAAGTGCTGTTGGAACTTTATAATCTAAAAGATTATTATTTAAAATTTTACCTGTTTTAGCGTCGTATTTTAATTCTTCTAATAAAGCATAAGGAATTGCCATTCCCATACCACCTTCTACTTGAGAACTTGCTAAAAGTGGATTTAATACCTTACCAGCATCATGAACATTTAAAATATCTAATATTTCTATTTTTCCTGTATTCATATCAACCTCAACCATAGCCATAGTTACACCATAACTATAAGAGTTTGTATGACAATTCACACTTGCAAATGCTGATAAACTTTTAGCCTTTTGCCAATCATAAGTAGTATGTAAAGCAAAATCAGCTAAGCTCATTAAAACTTCTTTGTTTTTAAAGATAATATTTGCATTTTCTAATTCAAGATTTGCAAAATCAACATCTTTTAATCTCGCTGCTGTTTTTAATATTTTTGTTTTTAATTTTAAAGCAGCCTCTTTTACTGCAAGTCCTGTTACATAGCTTTGTCTTGAAGCATAAGCTCCTGTATCAAATGGAGCTGTATCTGTATCAGTATTTGCATCAACTATAACCCACTCATAAGGAATGCTTAAAACTTCTGCTGCCATTTGAGCTAAAACCGTATCAGAGCCTTGACCAATTTCGGTTGAGCCTAACATTAGTTTAATATGTGCATCTTGATTTAGTATTACTCTTGCAGCTGCCGTTTCTAAGCCCTTTGGATAAACACCAGTTGTGTAAGTAAAGGTTGCAAGCCCTACTCCACGCTTTTTATAAGGGTGATTAAATTCTTTACAGGCTTTTTGTTTTTCATAATAATTAAATTTTTCTTTAGCAACTTCAATACATTCTTTTAATTTTGCTGATTTTTGAATAACTTGATTTAAAGGATTTAAAACATCATTTCCTACTATATTTTTTTCTCTAAAGCTAATAGAATCAAAACCCATTTTTCTAGCGACATTTTCCATAAAACTTTCTATAAAAAACATAACTTGTGGAACGCCATATCCTCTCATAGCACCTGCTGTTGCTATATTTGTATGAACGGTTTTAATGTCATATCTAAAATTAGGAATATTATATAAAGATAATAAAACTCCACCGCCTTTAATACCAACCGAATGAGTATGAGATGCATAAGCTCCTTTGTTTGATAATACTTCTATATCCAAAGCTTTTATGAAACCATCTTTGCTAATACCCATTTTTGCTTTATATTCCATTTCGTGTCTTGTTCTAGTATATGCAATACTTTCTTCTCTATCAAGCGAGATTTGAACAATTTCTCCACCCATAGCCATAGATAAAGCAACGCAAAGTGGCTCAATTGTTACTTCTTGTTTATTACCAAAGCCACCACCAACAAAAGGTTTTATTACTCTAAAATAACTCCAGTGTTTTTCAAACACTTCTCCTAAAACTCTTCTTAAAATATGTGGAATTTGAGTTGAGCTTACTACTACATAGCGATTATCTTGGTCTTTATAAGCATAAGCTACTTGATTTTCCATATGGCAATGTTGTTGTAAAGGAACTTTAAATGTATCGCTAAAAACATAATCACTATTAGCTAAAGCTGTTTCAACATCTCCAACTTTACTGATAGTATGAGCCATTACATTGCTATCTAAATCCTCATGAATTTTAACAGCACCTTCTTGCATTGCTTCTTTTGGTGTTAGATAAAAAGGAAGTTCTTCATATTCAACTTTTACTTTACTTACTGCAATTTTTGCAGCTAAATCACTTGTAGCAATAACGGCTGCTATTTCATCTCCGAATAATCTTACATGCTCTGTTAAAATAGTTCTATCATATCTATCTCTTGTCTTTGGGTCTAGTCCAAATGGATGACCTGCGGTTGCAAATTTTGTTTTTGGCATATCTTTATAAGTTAAGATTTTAACAACTCCATCAACTTTTAAAGCTTCACTAAAATCAAAGCTCTTAACATATCCATGTGCTATACTAGCTCTTACAATTCTAGCAAAAAGCTTCTTTTTTGTAGGAATATCAGCAGTATAAATTGCTTTTCCTGTAACTTTAGCATAAGCATCCCATCTTGTTTCACTTTTACCTATTGTCTTAAAATCGTCTTTCATACTCACCCTTATTTATCTTTTGCAAAAATTAAAGAAGCTATCATAGAAGTAACACAAACTCCTACTACACTATCTTTAAAAACCCAACTAATATAACTAGGCAAATTACTAGTAATTTCAGGATGAACTCCAAATCCATACCCAAGACCAAAAGTAACACCTAATATCATCACATTTTTATTGCTAAATCCTGCATGTGCTACAATCTTAATTCCATTAATTAAAATCATAGCAAAAATCATAATAACAGCACCCCCTAAAACACTATCTGGAATAGTTCTAAATATTGCACCTAATTTAGGAATAAATGCTGAAATTATCACTACAATTGCTCCTAGTGCAATGCAATATTTATTAATAATTTTTGTCATCGCAATTATTCCTGCATTTTGCCCAAAAGCAGTATTTGGTAAAGCATTTAGCAAGCTTGCTACCATACAACCTACTCCATCAGCTAAAATTGCTCCACTTACTTCCTTTTCTTTTGCACTTCTATTAAATGCTGCAACAGTTATGCCATTTACATTACCTATTGTTTCAAGACTAATTATTATATAAACAATAGCAGCACTCACAATAGGAGCTAATTCAAAATGAAAATCATTTATTAAAATAATAGGCACAGGCAAACTAAACCAACTAGCATCACTAATAATGCTAGTATCAACCCTACCTACCATATAAGCTAAAGCATAGCCTATTACAAGACCTATTAAAATCGCTGAAACTTTGAAAATACCTTTTGTAAAACGCTGAATTGTAATAATAATTGCAAAAGTGCTAAAAGATAAACCTAAATTAATTAAATCCCCATAAGTTCCTAATTTTTTAGCAGCCAAGCCGCCCGCACAATAATTAACCCCTACATCTAATAAATTAATACCGATTGCAATTAAAACAACACCTATTACTAATTCTGATAAGATTTTTTTAATATATTTATAAGTAAAGCCTATAAAAATAGTAATTATGCTACCCATTAGAGATGATGCTAAAATAGCACTAAAACCATAAGTATTTGCTACATTTATTGCAGTTGGAACAAAGGCAAAAGTTGTTCCCATAACGATTGGAAGATTTGCACCTATTTGGATATTTTTGTATTTGATTGGATAAAGTTGTAATAAAGTTACAATTCCTGAAGCAAGCATTGCTGATTGAATTAAGCTTATACTATCTTGCGTGGATATTACTAAGCTTGTGCTATTTATTACACCTATGATTATCAAAATGGGGGCTAAATTTCCTGCAAACATAGCAAGAACATGTTGCATTCCTAAAGGAAGTGCCACTAAAAATGGAGGTTTTCCTTCTAAATTGTAAATTAAGTTTTTATCTCTCATCACACGCTTTCATTTTATAAAAGTCCGATTATACAAAAGCTTACTTAAAAGCGCCTTGATGATTATTAATAATATTAAAAGATAAGTAAAGTTAAATTCCTATTTCAAATTCTTTGAAAAATTGAAAGAATTTGAAATAGGAATTTGATTTTAATAAAATAGATTTTAAAGAACAATCAAAAAACTTTTCGCAAGCAAAGAAGTTTAGCTTATAGTAAAATAAAAAATATACAAAAGCAATTTTAGATTTTTTAAAGTTATTTGCTAAATAAATAAAAGCTAATTCAATTTTTTTGATAAGCAATAAATGGAAGCTATGAAACTAAAGCTATTATTGTTTTAATAATTTAATGAAATTCCTAATTCAAATTCTTGTATTTTAAAATAAGTTTTTGGAATTTGAAATAGGAATTAAAAAGATTTAATCATTTAAATTGCGAGAAAAATCTCGCAATTTATTATTTAAAGTTTAGATTTTTTATATCTTCATCAACTTTTTTCATAGCTTCTGTTGGAAGGCTTGCTGTTGGTGGTTTGTGGTCTAGCTTTTCAGGAGCTGCTGGAATTGTCGCCTCTTTAGTTAGCTCAATTTTTACTCCGTATTTGCTTAGCTCATTAGCTAAAGTCATTTGACCTTCACGAGCTAATTCTTTACATTGACCTATAATTCTCATAGCTTCTTGTGGTGAGTGGAAACCATAGCTGTTTTCACTAAATGCAAAGTCCCATCTAATATGAGTTTTTCTATGAGCATAAAGTGATTTTTCAAGTGCTTTTGAAATCGCATCTTCTTGTGCTTTACCTTCTAAACTAGCAAACTCAGGATGCTTAGCTAATTCACTTCTTGCTGTTTTAATATCTTGAATTAATGCCATTAAGTTATTTTCACATTGTCTTAACTCATAAGCATGGCGATTTTGAATACTTGCAATTCTGTCTTTTAATTGTTGCTCGCTTTGTGGGTGGCAAGTTTTGCAAGCTGCATTTATATCAGCATAAGGAGTTTGGATAGTGTGATTTGTAACCTTATTTGCTCCATCTCTTTTATATGGCATATGACAATCTGCACAAGTTACACCGCTTTTTGCATGAACGCTACTTGAATAAAGCTCTGCTTCTGGGTGTTGCATTTTAATAATTTTTGCTTTTGTATCTTTTTGAATGTAATCTTGTGGATACTCACCATTAGCAAATTTCTCATCATAGTATTCATCAAAGTTTTCTATTTTGAATGCTTCGTCTTTTTTCCATTTTGTCCATGGGAATACTAATGTAGAATCTTTTCCTTCAAAATAATACTCAACGTGGCATTGCTCGCAAACATAGTTTCTCATTGCTTTTCTATTTGCTTTAATACCGCTCTTAGCATCAGCTTCATATCCTCTTAAAACCATTGCGTTAATGAATGCTGGGCGAGTTACACGAAGGCTCATATCTTCAGGGCTATGACAATCCGCACAAGTTGAACCCATGTGAGAACCATGAATTCCATCTCCATATTTTTCTTCAACTTTTTTCATAACATCAAAATAAGGAGTTGAGTTCATTTTTGTCCAAGCATTTTTCATAAGCTGACCTTCAGCTCCCATTGCATCAAAAAATCCCATAGGTAATTTAGAAGCTTCTACTGGATCATTTCTAAATTCACTTAATTTATCACTTCTATAAATAGCAGTTACAAAGCCTGAGTGGCAGTTAATACATGCGCCTGGTTGGCCTTTGAATGCTGGTAAGCCGTGTGAGTTTAGATATTCTTTATTATTTCTTTTTGTTTCCATTTGATCAATTTGTGAATAATAATGAAGTCTTGGTTTAGAATAATCTACTGCAAACGCATAACCATTCCAAAATGTTGTTGTAACAGGCCAGCGAATAATTTTACTATATGGTAAGCTTCCACCGAATGGAGTTTCGAAATTGATATCTTTCATAGCTAAAAAGCCATCAAGTTGAGCTGGGAAGTTTCTACCCCATTTAGCAAAATCTGGTTCTTCATCGCTAATTTCAAAAGTTTTTAAAGGTTGAGTTTTGCTCTCGCCTTTATGTTCTGCAATATTTGTATTTAGTGCAAATAAACCTGCACCACCTAAAGCAGCAATCACAATAGCTGCAACATAAGTTGTTTTTGACATATTTTCTCCTTATTAATTATGTAAATGACCTATTGTTCTATGACAACTAAGACAATCAAGCGGCTCACTACTAATGTTAGTAGTCGCATTAATTGCGTTATGTGCGTAATCTTTGTGGCAAGTTGCACAATTACGATTAACATCTTCATGTGTCATCTCTGTAGGTTCTAAATTAGGTGGATTTCCTCCTACTGTAAAATAATAGCCGTGTTTTAAACCATGATAAGCTTTTTTAGTCCAGTAAGCCATAAAATCGCCTTGTGGTAAGTGACAATCAACGCAACCTGCATTGCTTGAATGCTCTCCTTTAGCCCAACTATCATATACATCTGTCATGATATGGCATTTGCTACAGGCTTCTGGCTTGCTAGTCATCATTAAAAAGCCATCTGCTATTATAAAAGTATAAATTCCACCACCAATAAAAATCCCTATGAAAATACAAAGGGCTAATAAAAGTTTGTTTGTTGGTTTTTTCATTTATACACCTTGTAAAGATTTGTAACATTAATTTAACATATAGTTTCTTAAAAATAATTGATAGAAATTAATAATATTTTTTAATTTTAAATTAATAATAAGTAGTAAATATCGTTAATATAGTGTTTTTAATCTATAAAATTGTTTATGAATTTTAAAGTTAATATAAAGTTGATAATATTACTTGATTTGTTTTAAAAAAATAAATTAATCTTAATCAATAAGTTTTTAAGGCAAATGAATTAACCTATTGACACAATATTTTTAAGGAGAAATTATGCAAAGAAGAGAGTTTTTAAAAAGCACAGCAATCGCAAGTGCTGCAGCTTGTGTAACTCCTAGTATGGCTTTAGCTAATAATGAAGCTAATGGTTGGACTTGGGATAAATCTGTTTGTAGATTTTGTGGAACAGGCTGTGGTATTATGGTAGCTACTAAGAATGGCAAAATCGTAGCTACAAAAGGCGATCCAGAAGCACCTGTAAATCGTGGTCTAAACTGCATTAAAGGATATTTTAATGCTAAGATTATGTATGGAGAAGATAGATTAGTAACTCCACTTTTAAGAGTAAATGCTAAGGGCGAATTTGATAAAAAAGGAAAATTTGCACCAATTTCATGGCAAAGAGCATTTGATGAAATGGAAAAGCACATGAAAAAAGCTCTAAAAGAGCAAGGTGTAAATGGTATAGGAATGTTTGCAAGTGGTCAGCATACTATTCAAGAAGGTTATGCTGCTGCAAAACTATTTAAAGCAGGATTTAGAAGTAATAATATTGACCCAAATGCAAGACATTGTATGGCAAGTGCTGTTATTGGATTTATGCAAACATTTGGAATTGATGAGCCTGCAGGCTGTTATGATGATATTGAGCTTACAGATACTGTTGTTTGCTGGGGTTCAAATATGGCTGAAATGCACCCAATTTTATGGAGCCGTGTAAGTGATAGAAAATTAAGAGATCCTGAGCGTGTTAAAATCGTAAATCTATCTACTTATACAACAAGAACAAGTGATATTGCAGATATTGAAATTATCTTTACTCCAAGCTCTGATATTGCGATTTTAAACTACATTGCAAGAGAAATTGTTTATAACAATCCAAAAGCAATTGATTGGGATTTTGTAAAAAATCATTGTGTATTTACAACAGGATTTGCTGATATTGGCTATGGAATGAGAAATAATCCAAATCACCCAAGCTTTAGTGAAGCAGAAAAAGACACCGTTGCTAAAGAAAACTCAATCATTTTAGATAGCGAAGAAGCAACTGCATTAAGTCACTTGGGTGTAAAAGCTGGTGATAAATTTGAAATGAAACACGCAGCACAAGCAGCACTTAACTGGCAAATTCAATTTGAAGATTTCAAAAAAGCTCTTGAGCCTTACACATTAGATTATGTTGCAAGCGTAGCTAAGGGAAATCCTGATGAAGATATAGAAGAATTTAAGAAAAAACTAAAAGCTTTAGCTGATTTATATATTGAAAAAAGCAGAAAAGTAGTAAGCTTTTGGACAATGGGCTTTAACCAACACACTCGTGGTAGCTGGGTAAATGAACTTGCTTATATGGTGCATTTTTTACTTGGCAAACAAGCAAAACCAGGTGATGGAGCATTCTCTTTAACAGGTCAGCCAAGTGCTTGTGGAACAGCTAGAGAAGTTGGAACATTCGCACACAGACTTCCTGCTGATATGGTTGTAGCAAATCCAAAACATAGAGCAAAAAGTGAGCAAATATGGAAAGTTCCAGAAGGAACAATCAATGGCGTAATGGGTAATCACTTTATGCAAATGATGAGAAACCTAGAAGATGGTAAGCAAAAATTCGCATGGGTAATGGTAAATAATCCATGGCAAAATACAGCAAACGCAAATCACTGGATAAAAGCAGCTAGAGAAAAAGATAATTTCATAGTAGTAAGTGATTGTTATCCTGGAATTAGTGCAAAAGTTGCTGATTTAATTTTACCAAGTGCTATGATTTATGAAAAATGGGGAGCTTATGGAAACGCTGAGCGTAGAACTCAACACTGGAGACAACAAGTTCTTCCAATAGGCGAAGCTATGAGTGATACATGGCAATTATTAGAGCTTAGCAAACGCTTTAAATTAAGCGAAGTTTGGGGAGAAGTAAAAGTTGATGAAAAGACTACTTTACCAAGCGTTTTAGAAAAAGCAAAAGCAATGGGTTATAAAGAAGATGATACTTTATATGATGTATTATTTGCTAATGCTGATTGCAAAGCGATTTCACTAGAAAGCGATAGTATGAAAGACTGGATGAATAGTGAAGTTAAGGGCGATAATAGAAATGTAAAAGGAAGTGATGGTAAGGTATTTAAAGGTTATGGCTTCTTTATTCAAAAATATTTATGGGAAGAATATAGAAAATTCGGAGCTGGTCACGGACACGATTTAGCTGGATTTGAAACTTATCATAAGGTAAGAGGCTTAAGATGGCCAGTAGTTGATGGTAAAGAAACTCAATGGAGATTTAATACCAAATATGACTTCTACGCTAAAAAAGCTAATCCAAATAGCGATTTTGCATTCTATGGAGATTTTGATAAATCAATTAAAAGTGGCGATTTAAAAAACCCAACTAGTGAAGAAGCAACTGCAATTACTAATAAAGCAAAAATCTTCTTTAGACCATTTATGAAAGCGCCTGAGCGTCCATCTAAAGAATATCCGTTCTGGTTATGCACAGGTAGGGTTTTAGAGCACTGGCATAGTGGAACAATGACTATGAGAGTTCCAGAGCTTTTCCGTGCAGTGCCTGAGGCAATGTGCTATATGCATCCAGAAGATGCTAAGGCTTTAGGAGTTGAGCAAAGAGAATTAGTATGGGTTGAATCTCGCCGTGGCAAAGTAAAAGCTCGTGTAGATTTAAGAGGTAGAAATAAACCACCTAGAGGACTTGTTTATGTGCCTTGGTTTGATGAGAATGTTTATATCAATAAAGTTACTCTTGATGCAACATGCCCTTTATCAAAACAAACTGACTTTAAAAAGTGTGCAGTAAAAATCACTAAGGCTTAAGAGTTATGAGAAGGCAGTTTTTTACAAATACAATTAAAATTGTAGCAGTTGGTGTTGGAGCTTTTAGTATTTTTAAATTAAACGACACGCCAAAAAGCGAAAGTAAAATAGAGCTTAAAAAAGGCTTTTTCTTACGCCCACCAGGAGTAAAGAATGAAAAGCATTTTTTAGCTAATTGCATTCGCTGTGCTAAATGCGTAAAAGCCTGTCCTTACCATACTTTAAGTTTAGCTAGTGCTAACGATGTTGCAAGTAATGGAACGCCAAAATTTGTTGCAAAAGAAATTCCTTGTTATTTATGCGATGGCTTGCCTTGTATAAAGGCATGTCCAACTGATGCACTTGATAAAAGTATTAATAAAATATCTTTAGTTAATATCGGTCGTGCAATAGTAGATGAGAGTTCTTGTGTGGCACATTTTGGAATACAATGCGATGCTTGTTATAGAGCATGTCCTTTTATAGATAAGGCTTTAAGGCTTGAATATAAAAGAAATGAAAGAACACAAAAACACGCAATGTTAGTTCCTAAAGTAGATTATGATTATTGTGTTGGCTGTGGATTGTGTGAAAAAGTTTGCATTACCAAAAAACCTGCTATTGTAATTTTACCTACTAGTTTTATTTTAGGTGAGAGAAATGATAATTATGTTAAAGGTTGGGTTAGTGGTGATGATGAGAGATTAAAAAATATTGATACAAGCAAAAAACACGATGATAAAAAAGCTATAAATTACCTAAATGATGGAGATTTTTAATGAAAAATAAGTATTTATTATTAAGAAGAATTACTCAAATTGGTATTTTAGCTTTATTTATGTTGTCAAGCTGCGATTTTATTTTAAAAGGAAATTTAAGCTCATCAATTTTATTTAATAGCATAAGTTTAAGCGATCCTTTTGCTTACTTGCAAATATTTTTAGCTAGTTTTAGTCTTAATTTTGGGCTTTTTATCTCGGCATTTTTGGTTTTTATAATTTATGCCTTGTTTTTAGGTCGTGCATTTTGTGCGTGGGTTTGTCCTATTAATTTGATTACAAATCTAGCTGGTGTAATTAGGCAAAACTCTAACCTTAAAAGCTCAAAAATAACTAATTTTAAACAAAATACTAGATATTTTATTTTGTTTAGTATTTTGCTTTTATCTTTTATAGCACAAGAGCCTGTGTTTGAAAAATACTCTCATATAGGAATAGTTACTAGAGGGATTATTTTTATGCAAAGTTCAGCGATTTTTGTAGCTATTATTATATTTTTACTTGATTTATTTGTGCAGAAAAACTTAGTATGTTCTCATCTTTGCCCTTTAGGTGCGTTTTATAGTTTGATTTCAAAATTTAGTTTTTTAAAAATAAATTATGATTTAAACAAATGCACAAAATGTATGAAATGCAAAACAATTTGCCCTGAAAATCAAGTCCTAGCAATAATTACTAAAAATAGTGGAGATATTAGTAATTCTGAGTGCATTAAATGCGGTAGATGTATTGAAGTATGCGATGATGATGCACTTAACTTTAATTTAATTAACTTTATGAAAGGAAAAAAATGAAAAAAATATTTTTAAGCCTTGCAGCGTGTGGTATGATGTTTGCAGCAAGTGTAAGTGATAGCGAAATTGGTTTAAGAAAACATTCTTTAGAAGATGAAAAAAGCCTTGAAATTAAAAATTTCACATATTCAGAAAAGGAAGCTGGAGAAGCTCAAAGATTTGAAAGAGCATTCCTTAATGCTCCACCACAAATCCCACACAATGTAGAAGACTTTTTGCCTATTACACAAGATAATAATATGTGCCTTAGTTGTCATGATTTAGGTGCTGATAATGAGCGTGTAAAATTAAGCATTGAAGAAGCAACACCTATGCCAGCAAGCCATTATTATGATTTAAGAAATGAAAAAAAGCTTGATGCAATATCACAAGCAAGATATAACTGCGTTCAATGTCACGCACCACAAGCAAATATTGATAGTGGTATTAAAAACACATTTAAACCTGATTTTGGTAAAGATGAATTAGGCAAACATCGCTCAAATTTATTAGATGTAATCAACGAAGGTTTGAAATGAAAAAATTGCTATTATTAATAGCAAGTCTAAGCTTAGCAAATGAGCTAAGCTTAGATAAACTTAGTGCTAAAAATTATGATTGTTATATAAATTATATTAATAATGATTATATTGCTTGTGATAATAGTGTTTTTAAAAATGATAGCAAAGAATTTGAATTAGGAAGTAATGTTATTTTTATTGATGATTATAAGGGTTTGGTTTTAGCGATTAGCTCAGAATTTGGGGAAAAAACATTAAACATTTATAAAGATAACCAAATAAAAAGCAAAAAGATTTCAAGCGATATTAATAAGGCGTTTTTATATAAAGATATGATTATTTTAACTTCACTTGCAAGTGAGATAATATTTCTTGATTTAGATTTTAAAGAAATAAAAAGAGTTCATTTTTCAAATGCAAGCATAAATACAGCAAGTATTAATAAAGATAAAGCAAAAATAGCATTAGGATTTGAAAGTGGCAAGATTGTTGTATATGATTTAAATAATCATACTTATATTACAAAAGAAGTGCATAAGGATAATATTTATAATGTAGATTTTAAGGCAGATAAAATAATCTCTTGTGCAACCGATAGAAAAGCTATTATAAGTGATGATGAGCTAAATCTAATTGATACAATAGAAAGTAATAATTTAATTTATAATTGTGCTATTAGTTCAAATGGCTTAGTGGCATATTCTTGCGATGTGGATAATAATATTTGCGCAGGTGATGAAAAGATTATTATAGGTAATTTATATCTTAATTCAATTTTGTTTAAAGAAGATACTTTAAGATTAAATGCTTATTCAAAAACTTTATATGAAAAGGATTTTAAATGATTTCTTCTCTTGTAGTTGTTGCTAAAGATGAGTTTGTTGATGAAATAAAAAATGTTGCTAATGCTAGTTTAGAGCAAGTTATTGAAGATAAGTTTATTGTATTAATTGAAGCTAGTGATTTTAATGAAACTTTAGCAACCTTTAATAATGTTAAAAAACTTAGAAGTGTTATTGATGTTAATATGGCTTTTAGTGAAGTTGAAGAATTTAATTTAGAAATAAACGCACAAAGAATGGCTGATAAAGTAAATGCTTTAAGCGAAGCAAAAGAGATTGAATACTACGGAAACATATATAAAAATTATTAAAAATCACAAGAATTTGAAATAGGAATTTGATTTTAAATTCTTGTTTTTAATTTAATAAATATTTGTTTTATTTATTAAATTAATATTAGTTTTTATTAAGAGTTTGATTGTTATAATCCGTCTTTAAAATTTTTCTTAAGGATACTTCATGGATGCAAGTTCAATAATGCTACTAATAGGAAATAAAATCTCAAGCACTCACAAGCTAATGCTAATTGAAAAATTAAAAAATACAGATGAAAATAAGCTTAGTAATATTTCTTATTTATCTTTTAAAAGTCCTATTTTAGCTCTTGTTTTAGGTTTGTTTTTTGGTGGTTTAGGAGTTGATAGATTTTATCAAGGAAACTATATTTTAGGTGCTATAAAATTAATTATTTTTATATTATGTATTTTTGGTCTTGGTATATTTATTGGGCCTTTCTTTTTCTTGTATATTTTAATTGATTTATTTTTTGTATATAAAGCAGTTCAAAAAGATAATTTTAATAAAATCTTAAAAGCTGTTGAATAATTAGGAAAATCCTAATTATTCACTAAATATTCATCTAAGCTTTTTTTAAATTTTTTGCTTAGTTTTTCATATAGCTCGTTAAATTCTTTTTTAAAATCATCATTTTGCCAAGCTTTTAAAAAATTATTTTTATGTAAAATTTCTTTTTTATTTTGGATATTATCAAGGTAAAACTCATCATATAAAGAATTAAAATATATTTTTAAATATTTTCTTAAAAGCTCTAAAGCCATAAAATTAAAAATCAATATAGGCTCGTTTATTATTTCTTTTATGTTTTGTATGAATTGCTCTTTTGTTTTTTCATAATGATTTGATACTAAATAACAAGGATGAGATTTAAGATTTTTATAAAACATATCATAAAGACTAATTTCTCTTAAATTTATGATATTTTGCTCATCATCAATATTTGCAAAAAATGGATAAAGCTTACAAGCAAGTGGGCGAAAATCGCAAAGCCCTTTTAAATCACATTCTAAAAAGCATAAAGTTATTGTTTTACCACAAATTAATTTATAATCTATTGATGCAATTAATTTCAGTTTGACTTTATTTTTTATATATTCGTATTCGCTTTTTAACATAGGAATTACTACATTATAATCCTTATTAGCATTGCAACAATGTCCGTTGCAATGTCTAAAGCAATCTTTAAAATATATGATTTCTAAGTTTTCAAGCTTTTGATAAAAATTCATTTATAGCTGGTTTTATATTATTTTGCATGAAGAAAAAGTGATTTCCATTAAATGTTATTAGCTTTGAATTTTTGATTAAGCTATTCATTTTTTGACCTATTTTTAGGGTAGTTGCGGTGTCTTTATCTCCCCATAATAATAAAGTATTTGTATTTATTTTACTAATTTCATCGCTAAAATCTTCATCAACTACATTTTTAAAAGTTTGATACATTGTATCGCTTAGATTTGCACCATCTTTACTAGCTAATAATTTTCTAATATTTTTAAAGCCTATTTTATTTAGTGTTTTTGCTAGAATTATTTTGCATTTTGTCTTAAAGCTTTTAGGTAGTTTTAGTCCTGCACTTGCACATAAAATCAAAGCTTCATAATCTTTTTTGCTAGCCATTAGACAAGCGATTTTACCCCCAAATGAATGCCCTAATAAAATATCTACATTAATTCCTAATTCATTTAAAAAATCTTCGCTAAGCTTTAAATAATCTTGTGAATTAAAAGCTCTTTTTGGTTCATCACTTCCACCAAAACCTGCAAAATCTAAAAATATCATTTGCTTACAATGTGGAGTTAATGCCTGAGTGAAAAACTGCTCCATTAATTCTTTATTAGCCCCCCAGCCGTGCATTATTAAAGCGTTTTTTTCTCCTTCACCTTTTTTTACTAAATAGCTTAAAGATATGTTATTTACATTAATTTTTGCCATTTTTTTTGTCCTTATAAATCGCTTCTAAAATTACAAGAGCATTTTGTAATTTTTCATATTCATTTAGATTTAGCATAACGCATTGAAATTTATTATTTTTTACTACGAAAACCTTTTTATTTCCTTCAATTTTTTTCAAAATTGCTGAAAAATTACGCACCACTTCAGTAGCTGAAAAAATTTCATCTTGACTAAATTTCATAATAATCCTTTTTGCTTTTTATTCTAAAAGCAAAAACTAATCCAAAGGAATTTAAATTAGGAATTTCAACTACGAAATTCTTATTTTTAAATATTTAGCATTTAAAATCTAACAACTATAATTTCAATTACTTCATCATCTTTTAGCTCAAGCCTAATATTAACGCTTTTACCTAAAAGTATTTTATTAAAATAAAAATATTCGTTTTTTGCTTTAAAATCAAATTGACTTAAAATCTTTTTTATCTCATTATCGTTTTTGCCTTTTAACTTGAGATTTATATCATTTAATATGCTTTTATCAAGCACAATGCAAACTCTTTCAAGGTTGCTACACTTTAGCTCTGATTTTAAAATCCTTGTTATAAGCTCATTTGCTTGTTTTAAAAAATCATCATAATACCACCAAGCACAAAGTATAGCCATAATTAAAGCTAAGTATTTTTTAAAATAAATTTTATAGTTTTTATACACTCTAGCTAGGTATAAATACACAAAACCAAATATAACAAATGGCACAATATTTTGAAGAGTATCAATACTTTTATGAACGCTTTTATCATAAAGACAAAAATTATAAATAATTTTAATTAGGCAAATAAAAGATATAAAAAATGCAATATGTTTTAATAATAAGTAAAACCTATCTTGCATAAATACATCGCTATCTAAATCGCCTTTAGCTATTAAAAGATAAATCTTAAAAAATACAAAAGCAAATATAAAGCAAGGAATATAGTTTATACCTCCTAAATAAAAAGCTATTAAGAATAAAAACCAAGCTAGATAAAAAAATATATTTTTTAAAATCACATTAGTTTTTATTAAAAGACTTTTTAAAGTCATTTTATTATCCTTATAGCTTCTGATTAAATTCCATTTAAATTAGTGTTAAAAATAATGGAATTTGAAATAGGAATTACGAAATTCCTATTTTCTAAAAAAGCTTTGCAATATGCAAAAGCTAAAAAGTGAGCTAAAAAATAGCATAAAATTAAGCAAAAAAGAAGCTGTAAAAAATACGCTAACAAAAGCTAAAGCAAAGAAAATTAAAGCTATTTTAGCAAGTGATTTACTAAGGCAAATCGCACCTATTAGATTAAGAATTAGCACTAGCATTTAATCTCCTTAAAAGTAAAAAAATCGCAATTAAATAAATAATATTAAAGCAAATCGTTACATTTGTATAATTGCTAAAAACTGCATCACAAAGCAATAAAACTGCAAACAAAATTACTGAAATTAGTTTTAAAATCTTTGTTTTATTTGCATATACAAAAGCTAATATAAAGCTAATAAAAAATGCTACATAAAAGCTATTTTGCTCTATCATTTGTCTATTTATCTCTGCATTATCTAATACTTTATTTACTATAAAATAAACTAAAGTAGCATTAACACAAGAGCTTAAAACGCTGTAAGCTAGAGCTTTTAGCTTGATATTTTCTTTTCTTTTTGCAGCACTCATTAGCATTGATTTGTATATAAAAGCACAAGCTAAAACGCCACAAATGCTAAGCATAAGATTTAGTATAAAAGGAGCAAAATGCACCCTATGGGTATTAAAGAATAATTCGTTTAAAAATCCAAAGAAGTTCATGCTCTTAAGGCTTGATTTCTCGCTTAGTTTTTCGTTGATTTCGCCTGTTGCTGAGTAGACTAAAATATTGCTATTTTTTGTGTTTAAATCATAAAATGGAGTATCGTTTTTGTGTTTTGTGATTAAGATACTTTTGTTTGGTTTTGATAAAACAATGCTTAAATCATTTGTATTTAGTCTTGTTTTAGCATCTTCACTAGCTTTTAAAATCGCTTTTATATCAAAATCATATTGAGCTAATTCGCTAGATTTTGGTGTATTTTTAACCTTTACTTCTTTGCTTGAACTAAATAATTTTTCTATATCTTTTAAGTAATTAAGTCCTATACCACTAATGCTAAGCCAAGCTAAAAATATTCCTATAAATACACCGCTTACAATGTGAAAATTGTATAAATTAGCGAAATTATTTTTACTATTAAACTTATAATTAAACTTCTTATTCCAAATAAAATAACCACTAACAACTAAAACAAACATTCCTAATGCAAGTATAGAAATAAAGGCTTCAAAAATACTTTTTAAAACGCCTTGAGATGGAAATAATTTATAATGCATTCCGACTAAAAATTTACTACCTAAGGTCTTGTTTTTAGCGAAATTTTCTTCATCAAAATAAGCGATATTTGTTTTTCTTTCGCCCTTGCTTGAGCTAGAATTATAATAGCTTATCTCATAAAGATTTGAATAATAAGGCGGTGTTTTAATCCCTATAAACTCGTAATTATCATAAGTTTTTAAAGCGTAATCAAGTGTTTTTTCTAAATTACTATGGCTTTCATTTTTTATTGATTTTGATAAATTAGCTTGCATATAATAATTAATCTCATCTTTAAAATATGCACTTGTCCCAAAAAAACAAATAAAAAATAAAAACCAACAAGTAGCTAAACCAATATAAATGTGTAGATTTCTTAAAGTTTTCATAATTCTCCTAAAATGAAAGGAATTTCAAGCGAAATTCCTATTTTAAATTCTTAGTCGTCTAAGATAGTTTTTGTAACAACGCCTTTGCTGTCAATATAAACTTTATAGTTGTTACTAAATTTTAATTTGTAGCCATTCCATTCTTTTTCTATTTCCATAAGATTTGCACCTTTTTGGCTTTCTTTTGCAGCTTTTGTAAGTTCTGGTAAGATTGTGTCTGGAATAGGGCTGTATTTTGCATCAATTTCTTTTAACTCGCCTGATTTAGTAAAATCAAGTTCTGTTCCATTGTTTAGCTTGATTTCATAAGAATCCCAGTCTTTTTCAGCTTTTGCAATATTTTCATTTGCATAATGAGTTTTAATAAAATCTTTTATATTTTGCGGTAACTCGCTTGGATTTATTAAAGAATCAGCAAATAAACTAGCAGTAATTGCACCTAAAAATAATAATTTTTTCATACTAAACTCCTTAAAAAAATTAAACTACAATATTAACAAAATAAAGTAATTTTGATTACTATACCCCCCCCCATACTTAAATTATGCTTAATTTTTCTTCTTTAAATAAAAATATAGAGCTATTGATATTAAAAACATTATAAAGCTTAGTATTTGTCCCATAGATAAGTTTAAAGCAATAAAGCCTAAATTAAAATCAGGCTCTCTAAAAAACTCACAAACAAATCTAGCAATGCTATAAGTTATCCCATAAATACAAATTAATTGCCCATTAAACTTAATATTTTTAGAAAAATACCAAATCACTAAAAATGTTAAAATTCCTTCTGTAAATGCTTCATAAAGTTGGCTTGGATGTCTTAATTCATTTCCAACATAAACACCCCAAGAAACATCAGTAATTCTGCCAAATAGCTCATGGTTTAAAAAATTTCCTATTCTTCCAAAAACATAGCCTAAAGGAACTGATAAAGCTACTAAATCTAGTATTTTAAACATATTTTTTTTATATTTTTTAGCATACAAATATGTAGCAATCAAAGCACCAAATAATGCTCCATGATAGCTCATTCCTGCAATTCCTATGAATTCTCCGTTGCTAAATGGATTAAACATTTGCCAAGGATTTAGCAAATAATACGCTCTATCATCGCTATAAACTAAAATATAACCTATCCTTGCTCCTAAAATAATGCCTATTTCAATCCATATAAAATAATTTTCTATTTCTTTTTTACTAAAGCCAAATTTATGAGCATTTTTTTGCCCTATATATAAAGCTATTAAAAGTGCTGCAATATAACAAAGCGCATAATAATGTATTTTAAACATTCCTATGCTAAAAGCAACTCTATTTGTGTTTTCGTAAAAATGTTGCCAAAATTCAAGCATTTATCTTATCCTTTTTTGTAGAATTTGAATTAGGAATTTTAAAATCCATTTAGTTTTTGACAAGCGATTTTATTGCCTAATTTACAAGATTTTTCTAAGAATTTTTTACTTAATTTAAATTTTGATAATTTTAAATATGAATTAGCAGCTACAAAACAAGCTTCTTCATAACCTTTATCGCAAGTTTTTTCTAAGATATTAAATGCTGTTTTTATATTGTTGTTTTCGTAATGAATACTAGCTTCAAATATACAAGCATTATAAAAGCCTTTATCACAAGCTGTTTTAGAGTATTTTATAGCATTTTCTTTATCTAAAAAACCTTTATAATATCTAGCTGTTGCATAGCATGAGTTTTGGTTATTTTCGTTATCGCATTGATTTTTTAAGATTTTTAGAGCTTTTGTTGAGTTTGTTTCATAATCAATCACTAATTTAGTGCATGCTAAATCAAAATGATTTTGACAAGCAAGTCTTAAAGCATTATATTTGGTATATTCATCATCGCTAAAAGTTGAGATTATATAACATGCTGCCATATTTTTTGCTTTGCATTCTTCGTTTATATATTCTTTTGCTTCTTTTATATATTTAATCTTGCCAATATCTTCTAAATTATCACAACCATTAAAATCATTCTCGCTACATGATTTTATGTTTTTAAAATACCCATTTACTTTTGCTAAATCAAGTGCTATTTCAGCCTCATTTGCAAATAAAAATATAGAAAATATTAAAAAAATTATCTTTTTCATATACGCTCCTTTGTGATGAAGTTTAATAAATTTTGGATAATTTTAATTAATTTCAAAAAAAATTAAATTTTTAAGGAAGATTTTAGAAAATTTTAGATTGAATAACGAAAATTATTTTTAAAAGGAGTTTTTAAATGAGTGTTTTACCATTTTTTCTAACGAACAATTTATTTACAAGCTTCTTCTTCCATCATGCCTTAGGGCATTAATACTTCATATTTTTTTTAATCATTTTTAATTTTTTATATTTTTTTATTTTTAATTTAAAGGAATTTTTATGTTAACAAACCCAGTTTTTATAAGCATTTTAATAATGCTTGGACTTTGTATTTTAAGATTTAATGTATTTTTAGCCGTTTTGGTGTCTAGCCTTATTGCTGGACTTATGAGCTATAATTTTGATAGCAATTTTTTAGTAGCAATTTCAAGCTCAATGACAGCCCTAAAAGATATTATGAATACTTTTATAAAAGGTATGAGTGGTAACTTGCAAACTTCTCTTAGTTATGTTTTAGTGGGTGCTTTAGCTGTCGCAGTATCTAGGACAAATCTAACTGCTTTTTTAGTTAATTTTATTAGCAAAAAAATGTCTGATAAAAAGGTTTTATTGCTTTTTTCACTTGCGATAATCTCAAGCTTTTCACAAAACTTAATTCCTATTCACGTAGCATTTATTCCGATTTTAATCCCACCAATGCTAAGTCTATTTAATAAACTTAAAATTGATAGACGTGCAATTGCATGTGCTGTTACATTTGGACTTACAACTCCGTATATGACTTTGCCTGTTGGATTTGGTCTAATATTTCAAGACATTATCACTCAATCTTTAAACGCTAATGGTGTAAATATAACTCAAAGCGATGTTGCTGGTGTTGTTTGGCTTATGTTTTTTATAATGTTTTTTGGGCTTTTAGCTTCTTTTATTTATTATAGAAAACCAAGAGCTTATAAAGAGCTTGAAACAAAATACGAAAACTTAGATGAAGTAAAGTTTGGCAAAAAAGAAGCAATGGTAATGATAGGTTTATTAATCACTCTTACAACTCAAATATTTGTAGGTTCTTTACCGCTTTCTGCTTTGCTTGGATTTTTGTTTATTTGTGTTAGTGGTGGGATTGAATATAAAAAGATTGATGAAGTATTTTTAGGTGGTTTTTCTTTAATGGGTTATGTAGCATTTATTATGCTAATTGCTTGTGGTTTTGGAGCTGTTTTACAAGGCACAGGAGCTATTAAAGAAATAGTTGATTTTACTTTAAGCATTACTACAAACAAACTTGCAATTACATTTGGAATGATGTGTATAGGATTATTAATTACTCTTGGAATTGGTAGCTCATTTGGAACGGTTCCTATCATTGCTACTTTATTTGTGCCAATTTGCACTGAACTTGGTTTTAGCCCTGAAAGCATTATTTTTATCATTGCTTGTGCTGGTGCTGTTGGAGATACAGGCTCACCTGCAAGTGAAGCTACACTTGGAATTACCGTTGGACTTAATGCTGATAAACAAAGCGATCACATAAAAGATGTATGTATCCCTACATTTATATTCTATAACATTCCTTTAGTTGTAGGTGGTGCTTTAATAGCTTATTATTTATAAGAATTTGAATTCGGAAATTCCGAATTCAAATTCCTTAGATTTTTATATCATTTATTTGTTTTTCTTCATTTAAGTTTATTATTTTGTATTCTTTAAAATTGATGTTTTTTAAATCAACTCTTTTAATACTAAAATCATTCATAGTTTTATAATAAAACTCTAAATTAGATAAATCACTAAGGCTGCTCCATTGTGTAGCGCTTAAAATATCTTTTGGAATATATTCTTTATGCTCGTTTGAAAACTCAACGCCTATTGGAATATCAAAATTATTTAATATATGAAAAGCTGTAAAAATACTATCTTTTGTATTTAATTTAGGCATAGTTTTAAGATAAAAGAATGCTCTTACAAATCTTGATGGCGGTGTAATATCTCCAGGCAAACCAAGAGCTGCAGTTCCTGCACCAAATGAAGAAATTTCTTGATTATTTACATTAAAATTATTTGCATTTCCTGCTCTTAAATTTACATAATTATTTAGGTTTTTGATATGCCAAGGATAATCAGGAGAATTAGTAATAACTCCTACTTTATTCTCATAAATCATAATTTTGCCATTTTCAATGATTTCAATAACAATATTAGCTCCAGTGCTATCAGCTACTCTAAAATGTGCTGTCGGTAAAGCGTTATTATTTTTATCGTAAGCAATATTTACTATTTTTAGGTTTTTAATGTTTTGCTTTACTTCTTCTACGCTTTTAAAATTACTTAAAATATAGCTTACAAGTTGCAAATCCACTAAGCTTTTTGATTTATATTTTTTATTATATTTTTCTAAGCTTCCATAATTTGGAAAATAAAAAAATCCCGCATTAAGCCCAGCTTCATTTAAACCTTCTGCAATAAATCTTTCATTAATAACGCTAATTCCTACGAAATTATATTTACTTTTCCAACTAATCCCTGTTTCTTTTGTATTTGGTAAAAGCGAATTAAAAGAATGGTTTTTAGGAACTATTATTAATTTTGAGTTTAGATTGCTTTCTCCATATTCTATTGTTCTTGCTTGTAAATAAGCATTTTCATTGCTCTTAATACTAATGCCTGTGCAAGGATATAAATTACTTGCGATTAAAATTGATAAAAATATTTTTTTCATAACTCTCCTTTGGAACGATTTTTGCTATTTTATTGAAAATTACTTAAGGATTAGAATGCAAAACGGATTTTATCAAGCAACAGGAGCAATGGTAACTCAGCTAAATCGCTTAAATGTGATATCAAATAATTTAGCGAATGTTAATACTGCAGGATTTAAAAAAGATAATGTAGTAATAGCTGATTTTAAAAGACTTTATGATGAAGAAATGCAAAATATGCCAATAGATGATAATACAAGGCAAGCTGCAAAATACATAAATCAAACAATAAACAGAGTTCCTAATATTGATATTGAATATACTGATTTCAGTGTAGGAGCAATTCGTCCTACTAATAATCCTTTAGATATAGCGATTAAAAGAAGCGATTGTTTTTTTATGGTTCGCTCAGCAGATGGACAAGTAAAATTTACAAAAAATGGAGCTTTTAGCCTAGATGAAGAAGGCTTTATCGTTACAAAAGATGGAGAAAGATTACTTAGTTCAAATTATTTTGAAGACCCTGTAAATGATGGCATTCAAGTAGGAGATGGACAAAGACTTACTATTGATAGAGATGGAAATATCTATTTAGATGGCGAAGTAGCAAATAGAATTTTTGTAGCTAGAATGGATGATACAAGAGATTTAGAAAAAATCGGAGATAATCTTTATAGGCTTGATGATTTAACTAAAATGCAAGATTTTGAGGGTTCAAATGCACTTGCGAGTGGATTTTTAGAAATGAGCAATGTAAATGCAGTAAATGAAATGGTAGGACTTATTGAAACTCATCGCTTAGTTGAAATGTATCAAAAAGTAATGACAAGCCACATGGATGAGCTAAATAACGACGCAATAAATAAATTAGCAAATGTTAAATAGGAGTAAAAATGCTTAGATCTTTATATACAGCAGCAACAGGAATGATAGCACAGCAAACGCAAATTGATACAACATCTCACAATATTGCAAACGTAAATACAATGGGATATAAGAAAAATAGGGCAGAATTTGCTGATTTAATGTATCAAGTAATGGAATACGCAGGCACAAGCACAAGCACAACAACACAAAGTCCAACAGGTATTGAAGTAGGTCTTGGAGTTCGCCCAACAGCAATTACTAAGCAATTTACGCAAGGATATTTTAAAGAAACGGGTAATCAATTAGATGTTGTAATTGCAGGAAATGGCTTTTTTCAAGTGCAACTTCCTGATGGCACTACCGCATATACAAGAAACGGAGCGTTTAAATTAGATAGTGAAGGAACTATTGTAAATAGTGATGGATATAGATTAATTCCTGAAATTACCGTTCCTGAAGATGCTATTTCTATTGGTATTGGAACTGATGGTGTTGTAAGTGTTATTCAAGCAGGAAATCCTGAAGCTGTGCAATTAGGTCAAATTGAGCTTGCAAACTTTATAAATCCAAGTGGCTTACATGCTTTAGGAGATAATAACTTTTTAGAAACAAGTGCGAGTGGTGGTGTGGTTGTTGGAATTGGTGGAACAAATGGTTTTGGTCAAATTAAGCAAAACTTTGTTGAGATGAGTAACGTTCAATTGGTTGAAGAAATGACAGATCTAATCACAGGTCAAAGAGCTTATGAAGCAAACTCAAAAGCAATCACAACAAGTGATGAAATGCTTTCAATTGTAAATGGCTTGAAGAGATAATTTATAAAAACTTTTTTATTAATAATTTTTCTTATAATCAATTTTTAGGAGTTGTTATGAAGAAAAATTATTCTTTTTTTAAAAATGCAAGTTACGCTCTAGCAGGTATTAAAAGAGCCTTAAGTGAGAGTGCATTTATTATAGAATTTGTAATAGGAATTTGCTTTATTTTATTTGCTTTGATTTATCCTTTTTCTCTTTATGAAAAAGCTTTTTTAATAGCTGTAATTTTGTTTGTATTTGCGGCTGAGTGCTTTAATACAGCGATTGAAAGCGTTGTTGATTTGGCTACAAATAAATATCACAAACTTGCAAAAGATGCTAAAGATTTAGGCTCTGCTGGTGTGTTTTTTACCATTTTAATTGCCATTTTTTGCTGGGGAGTGGTTTTATATAAGGAGTTTTTATGAGAGTTAGTGAAATTTATAATTTTTTAAATGAGATTAGTCCTTTTGAAATTCAAGAGAGTTGGGATAATAGCGGTTTATTGCTTAGTAATGATGATTTATGCGAAAGGATATATTTAAGCCTTGATTTAGATTTAAATCAAGTAAAATCATTTTTGCCAAATTCTTTAATAATCACTCATCATCCATTAATTTTTAAAGGTTTAAAAAGTATTAAAAATGATTATGCAGGAAGTATTTTAAAAGAATTAATAAAGAAAAATTGTGCTTTAATTTCTATGCATACGAACTATGATTTATCGCATTTAAATGCTTATTTTTGTGAAAATATTTTAGGACAAGTTATAATAGAAAAAAATGGATTTATTGCCTATATAGAAAATAATTTTAAGGATATTTTCGCTCTTGCTGATTTTTTAAAAGAAAGATTAAATCTTAAAAAAATATCAATTTCACTAGCAAAAGATTTAAAAGAAAGCAAACTAATAGGAGTATGCACAGGTTCAGGAATTTCTTTAGCAAGTGAGTTAAAAAGTAGTATTTTTTTAACAGGAGATATTAAGTATCACGATGCTTTAGCACTTAGTGAAAATGGTGTGAGTTTAATTGATATTAAGCATTATGAAAGCGAAGTTTGTTTTGCTAATTCTTTAGCATCTTGTTTGCAAAAATTACCGATAGAGATTATAATCAGCTCTTCAAAAAATCCATTTTTAGAGTATTAAGGACATACTATGAATAAACACTTATCACAATTAGTAGAGCTTTCTAAATTAGACAAAGAAATTGATAGTTTTTTACCACAAATTGAAAGTGCTAAAAAAGAAGCAAATCATTTAGAAGACAAAATTAAAAGCTTAGAGAATAAAAACATAAAATTAGAAGAAAGTATAAAAGAATTAAACGAAGATAAAATAAAAGTAGATAATCACATAGCTCAATTTACTACAAAAATAAACGATACAGCTAAAAAAATTGCTTTAGTAAAAACAGAAAAAGAAGCAAATGCTTTAAAATTAGAAGAAGAAATCGCAAGAGAGCAATTAGAAGCTGCAAATGATGAAATAACTAAAATAGAAAAAAATATTGAAGTTAAAAAAGATGAAATCAAAGAAAATCAAAAAGAAATAACTAAACTAAATGATGATTTAACTTTAGCAATTGCTAGTCAAAAATCAGCACTTGACGCAATTGAAGAAAAAAGAAAAGAAATTTATGTAAGAAAAGATAAATTAGCTAACGAAATTGATAATAAAGTTTTCGGATTTTATGAAAAAATTAGAAAATGGGCTAAAAATACAGCAGTAGTGCCTGTTAAAAAACAAGCTTGTTATGGTTGCTTTATGCAATTAAATAGCAAAACTTATAGTGCAGTATTAAAAGGAGATGAGATTAATAACTGCCCACATTGTGGAAGAATTCTTTATATAGAAGAGTAATGATTAAAATTAAAAAATGTATTTTTTATATATATTAATTTTAATTTTACTTTATCCATTTTTTTTATTAGCCTTAATTCCTCTTAGTTTTAAGGCTAAATACTCTAAACTTTATCAAAAATTTTTACCATTTAAACAGCATAAAAGAGCAGATATTCATTTTCACTTTGCAAGTTACGGAGAAGCTGTTGCACTTAGTGATTTGATTAGATATTATAAAAATAAAGGCTTTAGTGTTTTGCTAACTTGCTCAAGCAAGACAGGCTTATTAAAAGCTAAAGAATTAGATGATAATGCTTTTTTATTACCTTATGAATTGTTTTTATTTTTTTGGTTAAAACCGGCTAAAAGTTTGGTTGTATTTGAAGCAGAACTATGGCTTAATTTATTAAAAATATACAAAAATCACAATGCTAAAACAATCTTGCTTAATGCTAGAATGAAGGAAAAAAGTTTTAAAAATTATTATAAATTTAAAAAATACTATGAAAATATTTTTAGTAATTTTGATTTTATTTTAGCTCAAAGCATTGAAGATAAAGAGCGTTTAGAGCAATTTAGTGCAAAAAATATAGAAGTTTTTACAAATATTAAAATAACAAATAAGCCTAATATTACAAAAGTGCTAAATAAAAATAAAGAGATTGTATTAATCGCAAGCACACATGAAAAAGAAGAAGAACTTATTTTAAATAAATTAGATTTTAATTTTTTAAAAGATAAATGCTTAATAATAGCCCCAAGACATCCTGAAAGATTTGGCGAAGTTGCTAGTTTATTAAAGAATTTAAATATGGATTTTAATAAATACAGCGATGATGTTAATGGATATTTATATAAAAATGTATTTTTGCTTGATACTTTAGGAGAACTTATTAATTTTTATGCTATTAGTGATTATGTAATTTTAGGCGGCTCTTATGTAGATGTGGGTGGGCATAATTTTGCTGAGCCGGCACATTTTTTTTGCAAGATTACGGCAGGAAAATTTATATATTCTCAAATAGCTATGTTAAAATGTATTGATAATGTAGTAATTAGTGATGAAATAGATTTTAGTAATATAAAAAATGCTAAAATCAAAGAAGCTTACACATTTGATAATTTATGTGAAATTTTAGATAGGACAATGAATGAAACAAGATAAAGCTTATAAATTATTAGCAATTCAAGAAGGTATTTCAAATTCTGCTGCTAAGGAATTAATAGATTTAGGTTTAGTTATGCATGGTGGAAAAAGATTAGAAATCGCAAGGGGGCTTATGCCTGTTAATACGATTTTTAAACTTGCAAAGCCAGAGCTTAGTGTATTGTTTGAAGATGAAAATCTATTAGCAATAAATAAGCCAATAGGAATTGCAAGCGAACATATTAAGAATAATTACACGCTTTTAAATAGACTTGATAAAGATACAAGTGGAATTGTGCTTTTTGCAAAAAATGAAGAGTTTTTAAAAGCTGCTAAAAACGAGTATAAAAAAGAAAGAGTTCAAAAACTCTACCTTGCAATTACGAATAAAATCGTAAGCGAAGGAATGGAAATTGATGAGCCAATACTTACAATAAAAGGCAAAAGTGCTTTTAGTAAAATAAGTAATAGCGAAAATGCAAAATACGCTTATACTAGATTAGAGCCACTAATAATTGAAGGTAAAAAAACTTTATTAAAAGTTCAAATCGCAACAGGAAGAACCCATCAAATAAGAGTGCATTTAAATAGCGTTGGTTTAGGCATTTTAGGTGATGTTAAATATAGTAAAATAATTAGCTCAAGACTTATGCTTCATTGTGCTAGAACTAAAATATTTGATTACGATATTAAAACTCCTATGCCAAATGATTTTCATAAGGACTTTGATTTAAAAGGAATTAATTTAGATTTTCTATTCTAATTCCTATTTCAAATTCTTTAATACCTTTTGTTATTTTTAATAAAAGGTATTATGCTATTTAGTTTTATAAGAATATTTATAATATATTCACTAGATGAATTAACAAAACAAATAACAATATAAAAAACTCAATCAAACAAAAGTATTTTAAAAATGATTGTATGAAAGAAAGAGCTTGTTATGATACAAGTAGGCAAAGTTTTTAAAGCTTAATTTTAGTAAATAATATCAACTTGTAAAGTGAAAAATAATATGACAAAATAAAATGAAATAAAGCTTAATAAAACCATAAATGAGTTAATAATTTTTATATTTTTAGGTGGTACGCTAGGTAGGAGTCGAACCCACAACCTACAGATCCGAAGTCTGTTGCTCTATCCATTGAGCTACTAACGCAAAATAATAATTATAATTTGATTTTATAAAAGTGGGGTGAGTGATGGGAATCGAACCCACGACCCTCAGGACCACAATCTGATGCTCTAACCGACTGAGCTACACTCACCATTGAAATAAAAAAAAGAAGTGGTCGGGGCGAAAGGATTCGAACCTTCGGCCCCTTGGTCCCAAACCAAGTGCGCTAACCAGACTGCGCTACGCCCCGAACCGTTAAATAAGAAAGACCGCATTATATATTATTTTTTTAAAAATGTCAAGAAAAAATAATATATTTATAAAGATTTGTTAAAATCCTAATAATTTGACCCCGTAACTCAGTGGTAGAGTGTTACCTTGACATGGTAAAAGTCGTTGGTTCAAGTCCAATCGGGGTCACCATTTAATCAAAAATCTTTTTTAATTCTTCTAAAGCTTTAAATCTATGGCTTATTTTATTTTTTTCATCTTGATTTAGCTCAGCAAAACTTTTATCAAGCCCAAAAGGTATAAACATACTATCATAGCCAAATCCATTTTCGCCAACTTCATTTAAAATAATAGTGCCATCGCAAATTCCTTTTGCAAATTCCATTTTGTCTTTAGATATAAAACAAAGCACACAAACAAAACTTGCCTTACTAAAATCTATCCCTAATTTTATAAGTTCGTTTTTTAATTTCGCTCTATTTCTAGCATCTTTATTTGCAAATTCACCTTTAAAATCATCACCAAACCTAGCAGAATAAATGCCTGGAAGATTATCTAGAGCTTCAACACAAAGCCCACTATCATCAGCAATTACACAATAATCTTCTTTATTTTCTAAAGCTTGCCATAAAGCTTTTGCTTTTATTTTTGCATTTTGCTTAAAACTATTTCCGTTTTCAATAGGATCAAATTCTTTTACAAAATCACTTGCTAAATATATTTCATGACCTTTTAATAAATCTTGAAATTCCTTTAATTTTCCTTTGTTTGAACTAGCAATTATAATCTTCAACTTTTCTCCTTTTTTGTAAATTTTATAAAAAACATAAATTAATAATTTCAAGTATAATGTAATTTTTTATGAATGGAGTAATAATGAAATACGAAACTTTAGAAGAAATCTTAAACGGAGATTTAAACGAAGAAGAAGAGAAAAAAGAAAGCAAAAGCGCTTTATTTGTTAAAAGCTTAGAAGATAAAGAAGTTATGAAAAAAGAAGCTAAAAAAGCTAGTAAATTAGCTTTAGAGTTATCAAACGGATTTTCAAACGAACCTGCTAATATATAAAAAGGATAGATATGGCTATTGATAATTTTCAAAATATAAAAAATTTTGATATTAAAAAGATTTATTCTTTAATGGAATTTTTTAAAACTACATTTTATGAAAGTTATGTTCAAAACAACGATAAACATTATACCGATATTATTTTTGCAAGTGAGCTTTCAAAGAATTTAGCTGATAAAGTTATAGAACATTACATAAATTATGCTAAAAAGCACAATATCGCCATTGAAGATACTTGCCCTTATAAAGTTCTTTCTTGGTATGGTTATTTACTTACTGAACATACTTATTTTGTAAATAGAACACTAGCTGTAAAGGTTATTTCAACTGCGATAGCTTGTATGCAAATAATATTAGAAAAAGAAGAAATAGTATTAGATAAAAACTTCATAAAAGGTGTTTTAAGAATGACTTTATTAGAGATTTCAGCTACTAAAAGAAATTCTTATACTTATACAAACGATAACGCTAAATTAGGTATAGGTATGAATGGTTTTTATATGGTTTTTAAGACAGCTTCAATTTGTAAGAAAACTAATTAAAAGGAAATGCTATAAAACACGAAATAATTATTTTAGGAGCTGGTGCAGCCGGATTATTTTTAGCTGCTAATTTAAAGCAAAATGCGCTTATTATTGAACAAAATGAAAAAGTTGCTAAAAAGCTTTTAATTAGCGGTGGTGGTAAGTGTAATGTAACTAATGAAAATATTAACAAAAACTCTTATTTGTGTGATGATTATGAGAAATTAGAAAATACTTTAAATGAGTTTAGTTATAAAGATAATTTAACTTTTTTTCAAGAAATTAAATTCGTAAAAATAAGAAATAAACAATTTTTCGCACCAAATTCAAAAATGATTTTAGATAAATTATTAAGAGAAAATAAATCTAAAATCATTCTAAATACAAAAGTCTTAAAAGTTGAAAAATCACAAGAATACTTTAAATTACAAACAAATAAAGGTGAGTTTTTAGCAAAAAAATTAATTATTGCAACCGGAGCAATTTCTTATGCAGAATTAGGAGTAAGCGATATAGCTTTGCAAATTGCTAAAGAATTTGAAATAGGATTTTGCGATTTTGCTCCTGCTTTAGTTCCTTTTACCTTACAAAAAGATGAGTTTTTTATGAAAAATCTTAGTGGAATTAGTACCGATGTTGTGATTAATGATAGATTTAAAGGCTCATTATTATTTACTCATAAAGGTATTAGCGGCCCTGTTGTATTATCTGCTTCGTTGTTTTGGAATAAAGGCAAGATTAAAATTAATTTTTTGAATGATTTTAAGATAAATTATAAGGAAAACAAACAAGCAAGCACACATTTACCACTGCCAAAGGCTTTTATAAAAGAATATTTAAAAGCAAATAATTTAGAAGATTTAGCGATGAATAAATATAAAGATGATGCAAAAAATATAATAAATAGATTATATTCATACGAGTTTGCACCTGCTGGAAATCTAGGTTTTAATAAAGCAGAAGTTTGCAAAGGTGGAATTAATTTACAAGCTTTAAGCGAAAATTATGAAAGCAAAAAGCATAAAAATTTATTCTTCATAGGAGAATGCCTTAATGTAGCAGGGATTTTGGGTGGATTTAATATACATTTTGCTTTTGCAAGTGCAATGAAACTTGCAAGATATTTAAATAAGGAAAATATATGAGATTTATTTTATTTATAGCTTTAATTTTTAGTGCGTGTAGTAATGAAATAATAGTTGCAAATGTAAATGATAAAGCAAAGCTTCATAGTGATAAGTTATTAAGTGAAGAAGATGCTAAAAAAATGCAAAACTTGATTTTTAATAATGCAAAAACATTAAAAAATAATTGCCTTAAAAAAGACGCTAATTCTTGTGAGCTTTTAGCTTCTATGTTTTTTGAAGGTTTTGAACTAAAAAAAGATGTTAAAAAAGCTCTTAAATATTATGATTTAGCTTGTGAATATAAAAGCGTTAATGCTTGTAATAATTTGATTAATTTTTATAAAAATGGTTATAAGTTTAAAGATAATATAATAGAAAAATCACCAGAAAAAGTGCTATATTATGAAAATAAACTAAAGGAATATTATGATTGATTTATCAAATAACGAAAATACTTTATTAAGTCATAAATTTAATACACTAAATCATAATTTAATTTGTAAATATCCTTGCGATAATGAATATTTATTAAAAAACGAATTAGCAAAAATACATAATGTATCATCAAATAACATAACTTTAGGCTGTGGCTCTAGTGATGTTATTTATAGAACTTTTATAGCGCTTAATTTTTTAGCTAAAGAGCAGAAAAAAGAACTTAATTTAATAGTTCCTATACCTACTTTTGATTTAATTTTAAGCATTGCAAAGGCTTTAAAAATCAAAATTACTTATATTAACGAGCTTGTTTTAGATGTTAAAAAAATCATTCCTAATGAAGGTTTTATAAACCTAATTTATATTACAAATCCAAACAATCCAAGTGCTAATGAACTAAGTCAAGATGATTTAGATTATTTAACTAAATTATGCGTGGGTAATACTTATATGATTTTAGATGAAGCCTATGCAGAATATAACGAGAATTTTAAAAGTATTAAAAAAGCATATTTTAAAAATATAATTATTACAAGAACATTTTCAAAAATCTATGCTCTAGCAGGTCTTAGGATAGGTTATGGTATTGCTTGTGAAGAACTACTTCAATATATTGATAAATTTATTTTGATTGATAATATCAATTATTATGCTTTATATTGTGCTTTAGAAGTTTTAAAAAACGATGATTTTATAAACACTTCAAGAAAATTAACATTACAAAATAAAGCTATTTTAGAAAATGCTTTTAATGAATTAGATATTAAATATTTTAAATCTAATGTTAATTTTATTTTGCATGAGATAAAAGATGAAAAATATTCAGATTTTATGCTTGAGCTTGGGATTAAAGTAGGAAGAAAAATTGCAAACTATCCATTGCTAAATAGAATTAGCGTTGGCAATATTAATGAGATAGAGCAGTTTTTAAAAGCTTTAAAATTAGCTAAAGATAAAGCCTTGGTATGAACGAGCAAAAATACGGAACCTTATTAGTATTTTTAGGCGGCATTTGCTGGGGTTTTAGTGGTGTTTGCGGTGAATTTATATTTTTAAAAAAAGGCTTAAATGCTGATATTTTAGTATCTTTAAGGCTGTTTTTTGCAGGTATTATAATGCTTTTATTTTGTAAAGTAAGAGCAATAGAAATAAATCTAAATATATTCAAGCATCATTTGTTAAAGCTTTTAGTTTTTTCATTTTTTGGGATTTTGATGTGTCAATATACTTATTTTTATGGTATAGAATTAAGCAATGCTGCAATTGCAACCGTTATTCAATACACAGCTCCTATTTTTATCATTTTAATTGTTTGCATAGAGCAAAAAAGATTTCCTGATATTTTTGAAATAATTGCTTTAATTTACGTTTTTTTAGGAGCAATTTTATTATCAACTAACGGAGATTTTACGAAATTAGTAATTTCAACCAAGGCTTTAATTGTTTGCTTTTTATCATCAATCGGTGCTGTTTGTTATGCGCTTTTACCAAGAAAATTAAATGATATTTATAATCCTTTACCTGTCTTAGGGTTTGCTATGTTAATTGCTGGAATTTGTTTTTGTATTTATAATAAGATTTGGCAATTTAGTTTTCATTTTGATTTAGAATTATTTTTAGCTTTAGCAGGTGTGATAGTGGTTGGAACTGCTATGGCTTTTGGATTTTTTATGATAGGTCTTCAAAAAATCGGAGCAGCAAAAGCTAGTATAATCTCATCAAACGAGCCACTAGCTGCTGCAATTATTGGCTATTTATGGCTTAAAACTAGCTTATTAACTCTTCAAATAATAGGATTTGCTTTAATAATGTTAGGTATTTTATTAACTATGTTAAAAAAGGAAAAAAATTGAAAAAACTCTTACTTCTTTTAGGATTTACTTGTATTACTTTTGCGCAAGATTGCAGTGCTTATTTTGCTAGCAAACAAACTCAAATAGATAGAAAAATAGAAGAATTAGACGAAGCAAAACAAGCGTTAGAAAGCTATAAAGCTGCATTTTTAGCAGTGCAAAAAGAAAAAGAAGAAAAAAACAAAGCCATCTTAGAAGAAATGAAAGCAGAAGAAGCAAAAATTGATGAAATAAGAAACAATAATGCAAAAATTCTAGCTGAAATTAGAAAGCTAAGAGCTGAAATATTTGAAAACAAATCAAGTAAAGTTGCAAACGCTTATTCAAAGATGAAAGATGCTGCAGCTGCTGCGATATTTGAAACAATGGAAGAAGATGAGATTATAAAGATTTTTTTAAATCTAGAAGCGAAAAAAATCTCATCAATACTAGCCAAAATGAACCCTACAAAAGCAGGGGAATTAACAAAATTATTGAACGAAACTAAGCTAAATCAAGGTAAAAATTAATGATTTTTCAAAGGAATTTGAAATAGGAATTTGATTTTTGATAATTCAAAATCCGAATTCAAATTCTTAGCTATTTCAAACTTAAAACATTTATTTATTGTTTAATTCGTGGCAATATTTTGGAGTTTTTTTAATACCGCTATACCAAACTATTTGACCTTTTTCACTCATTTTTGGAATATTTATAAAACCTACATTATTTAAACTTATACATATACTTGTATCTTTTGAAATTATATTTGAATTAGAAAGTCTTACTACATAATCTGAACTTTTTATTAAATTATATTTATTTAATTTACTTACATAAGAGCTAACGTAAAACTCGCCTAATTCATTTACCATCAGACGATTTGCTTTTCTTGTTTTGTTATTTACTTTATAAAAAATCTCGGCATTTTCTATATTAAAAGCTCTTGTAAGATTAGCTTTATTGCTTAAAATTTTATCATCAACACTAATTCCTGCAAATCTAGCTCCTATTAATTTAGAGTTATCAAATAAATCTTGCACTAATTCATCAGCATCAGGATTTGAAGTATTTGTGCCAATTTTATCGCTAAAAATACTATAACCTATTTCTTTATGATCGCATTTGTATTTATTATAAGATGTTTTTATATTTGCTACGCAATGAAAATAAATCTGAAAATATGAATTATCATAATTACTAAATCCATTATAAACATCATAATTTATCGCTAAATATTGCAAATAATATAAATCATTTAAAACACTTCTTGCTGCAAGCATTAGTGAGTTTGAATTAATTTTTGAGATTGCTATGCTAGAAAGTATCATTGATACAACTAGCACTAAAATAAGTTCAATTAAAGTAAAGCCACGCTTATTTGCACGCAGCTTTTTCAATCTCTATAAACCCTGTAAATTCTGCTACACTAATACAAACTTTTTCACTATTTTTTTTAAGTTCAATTTGAAAACCACTAGAAGCAGGATCATAGTTTAAAGGCTCTCCTAGTTCATTAAAAATAATATCGTTTTCAGGGTTTGCATAAATACTAGCCTTACTAGGAACAAATTTAGAAATTTCAACACCAAAGTTATTTAATAAATTTGCTCTTTTAACGCATTCTGGCTTACTATCATCACATATTAGTTTGCTTGAATCAATATAATCATTAACAATAATGTTTTTATGTGGTGTATTGATTATTTTATAAGACTTTAAATTTTTATTAAATCTTATTCTATAATACTCACCATGATAATTAGGCACACCATATAAATCATCTCCAAGAGCTAAAATCCTAACATATCTAATATCATTTGCTACACTTCTAGCAGCGTCAATTAATTCACCTGTATGAATTTTAGAAATAGCAACAGCACTAAGTATCGCACCAACAACCATAACAACTAATAATTCAATCATAGTAAAAGCTTTTTTCATACCTACATCCATTCTAAAACTTGAGCTAACTCATTAGCTACAAAGCATTTAATTCCTTTAAAGTTACTTTTGTTTGGAATTATAGCATTTTTAAAACCTTGATTTTTTGCCTCATTAAGTCTAATATCTAGGCTAAAAACTTCGCAAATCCCACCATTTAAGCTAAGTTCTCCGATAAATACACTCTCATTGCTTAAAACTCTATTTTTAAAGCTTGATATTATAGCAGCTGCAACTGCTAAATCAGCAGCCGTTTCGCTAACCTTTATTCCGCCACTAATATTTATAAATACATCATATCTTGCAAGTGGGATTTCAAGCTTTCGCTCAAGTAGTGCGAGTATCATATCAAGGCGATTTTTATCAAATCCTGTTGCACTTCTTTTAGCATATGTGCTCTCACATACAAGAGCTTGAACTTCAAGTGTGATTGCACGGCTACCTTCTAAGATTATTGTTAATGCACTTCCTGCGTGATTTTTGCCTAAAAATCTAGTTTTAAGATTATTTGCACTTATAAGTCCGCTTTCGCTCATTTGCCAAATACCTATTTCGCTAGTGCTTCCGAAACGATTTTTAAAGCCTCTTAATATTCTTAGCTCTTTACTCGCATCTCCTTCAAAATAAAGCACCACATCAACCATATGCTCAAGTACTCTAGGCCCTGCGATTGAGCCTTCTTTTGTGATATGACCTATTATAAATGTGCTTATATTATTACTTTTGCTAAGTTTCATTAATTCAAATGTTAGTTCTCTTACTTGCGTGATTGAGCCTGCACACGAGCTTATATTTTCTGAATAAATCGTTTGAATACTATCAATAATTAAAACATCATAATTATTATTTAATAGTTCGTTTTTTATATTTTCAAAACAAAGTTCTGTGAGTAAAAATAAATCATCTTCATTAGCATTTAATCTATTTGCACGAAGTTTTATTTGGCTTTTGCTCTCTTCTGCACTTACATAAAGAACCTTTTTGCCATTTTTAGCAAGATTTGCAGCAGTTTTTAAAAGCAAGGTTGATTTTCCAACTCCAGGAGAACCACCTAATAAAACTAATGAGCCTACAACAAGTCCACCGCCCAAAACCAAATCAAGCTCTTTATCAAAGGTTGAAAATCTATCAATTTGCTCAACCAAAACTTCTTTTATACTAATAGCTTTATTTGTATTTGTTTTGCTAGTTTGTTTTAATACTTCTATTTGAGTTTCATTTAATTCTAAATATGAATTAAATGCCCCGCATTCAGGGCATTTTCCTAAATATCTAATTTGCTGATTGCCACAAGCTTGGCATTCATATAGGCTTGATTTTTTCTTAGCCATTTTTAAAAATTCCGTCTAAAAGAACCTTTAAATATTCATCTGCTTTAAAAGGAGCAATATCAGCTGCACCTTCTCCGTATCCAAAATATAAAATCGGAAGCTCTAATTCTCTTGCAATTGCAAACAATGAACCACCTTTGCTTGTGCCATCAAGCTTTGTAATGATTACTCCATCAAGTTTTACTAAATCATTAAAAACTTTTGCTTGATTTATCCCGCTATTTCCTTGGGTTGCGTCAAGGACTAAAATTTTTCTATGAGGAGCATTTTCATAAGCACGAGATGAAATTCTTATGATTTTTTCTAATTCATTTGCAAGGTTTTTTTTGTTTTCTAATCTTCCTGCAGTATCTAAAATAACATTATCATAAGCTTTTGCAACACCTTTGCTAATGGTATCAAATGCAACTGCACTTGGGTCATGCCCTTGCTTTGTGCTTACTATATCGCAATTATTTTTGCTAGCCCAAAGTTCAAGCTGCATAATAGCACCTGCTCTAAAAGTATCGCAAGCTCCTAATAAAACTTTTTTGCCTTGATTCTTATAAAAATTACTTAATTTTCCTATGGTTGTAGTCTTTCCTACTCCATTTACTCCTAAGATTAATTCTACAAATGGTTTGTCGCTAGAATTTGAATTCGGAATTTCATACATAAAATACGAGCTCATAACTCTATGTAAATCTTCTCTTTGCACTATCTCACTAGGCGGTAAATAATATAAAATCTCTTCAACAATTTCATAAGTAATATCAGCATTTACAAGCATTTCTTCTAATAAATCTTTGCTTATTTTTTCGTTTTTTGGTTTTACTTGATTTATTGCTTCAATTGTTTTTGCTAAGCCTTTTTTAAAAAAATCTAACATTATTTCAACACCTTTTGAATATCAATATCTAGCATTTCTTCATAAAATGCGCCTAAATAATTATTTATATTTTTTCCATTTTGATCAAACAAAGCAGTATATGGAATGCCGTTAATTTCACCTAAAACCTTTAATAAAGTAAAATTATTATCACCTACTGCTATATCATAATTTATTTCATTATCTTTAATAAATTTAGCTATTTCTTCATCACTTTTTTCTTCTAATAAAATACCTATAATTCTTACTCTATCTTTGTATTTTAAAGCTAGATTATTTAAATGTGGGATTTCAGCTTTACAAGGCGGACACCAAGTAGTGAAAAAATTAAATATTATAATTTTATCATTTGATGAAATTTCTATATCTTTATTATCTAAACTAATTCTTTTTATATCAAATAATTCATCACTATTATAGATTTTTAAAGGGAATTTAATTAGTTTATTAAACTCTGTTTTAGTAGTTTTAATTTCTTGGATTTCACTTTGTTCGCTTTCTACTTTTTTTTCTTCTTTTTTATCAAAACAAGCAGTAAAAAACAATAAAGCAACACCTAATAAGATAGCTTTCATTTTTGTTCCTTATGTAATATATTTAGAAATTTTTTAGGTTAGATTATGGATAAAAAGTTAATAAGAGAAAAATTTCATAAAGAAAATTACAAATTTTGCAAAAATTACGATAGTTTCAAAGCTATTTTAAAAATATTATCTAGCTATAAAACTAATAAGAAATTAAATATCTTACTTTATATCTCAAAAGAAAAAGAAATAAACCTATATCAATATAAAAGATTTTTAGCAAAAAAATATAATTTATATATTCCAAAAATGCTAGAAAACAATACCCTAGCCTTTACTAAACTAAGATTTCCTTTAGTTTATAAAAAATTTAAAATCAAGGAGAGTTTAAGCAAAATAGAAAATATTAAAATAGATATTGCAATAATTCCTGTTTTAGGCATTGATAAAGATTTTAGAAGAATAGGTTTTGGCAAAGGATTTTATGACAAGACATTTTCTTTAATTTATTATGATTTATTAATTATTTTTATTCAAAATATAAAGTCCGTTACTAAAAACAAAATTTGTTTAAAGTCGGATATTCAAGGTGATTTTTATATCGCTAACGGAAAAATTATGAAAAGAAAAGAGAAATTATGACATTAGTTGAAATTATATCGTTATTAGCGGTATTTATTTTAGGCGGAGCATTAGGGGTATTCATTGCAAAAAGAATAAATGAAGCTCATTTTAAAATTCACGAAGAACAAGCAAAAGCTAAAGCAAAAGTGATTGAATATGAAGCTGAAAAAATACTTCGCAATGCTGATAAAGTCCTAGAAAATGCCAAAGCAAGTGAAGGAAAAATTGAGTTAAGTTATAAAAAATCTTATGATGAAAAGGTTTTAGAACTTCAAAAAGAGCATGATAAAAAAATTTTAGAAGTAGAAAAAAAAGAGCAAATTTTAGCTATAAATGAGCAAAAATTAGAAGAATTTAAAGCAAATATCGTAAAAAGCGAACAAGCAGCAAACGAACTTATGGAAGAAGCAAATCTTCTTAAAAAATCATGCGAAGCAAAAATGCAAGAGCTATTAAGTAGCATTGAAAATATTAGTGGTTTAACTCAAATTGAAGCAAGAGAATTAGTAATAAATCAAGCTAAAGAAGATGCAAGAGATGAAATAGCTCATATAGTAAGAAAATGCGAAGAAGAAGCAAAAGCTCAAGCAAAAGCAAAAGCTGGATATATCTTAGCACAAGCTACTACAAGATTTGCAGGAGAATACGCAAGCGAAAGATTAATAAGCGTAATAAATCTTAAAAGCGATGATTTAAAAGGAAGAATTATCGGTAAAGAAGGAAGAAACATAAAAACTCTTGAAATGGTTTTAGGAGTTGATGTAATTATTGATGATACTCCAAATGCCATAATCATTAGCTCATTTAATGTTTTACGCCGTGCAATAGCTAAAAAGGTGATTGATTTACTTATTGAAGATGGCAGAATTCAGCCTGCTAGAATTGAAGAACTTCATGAAAGAGTTTCAAAAGAATTTGAAGAAGAAATGTTTAATGAAGGTCAAAACATCATAATGGATTTAGGGCTTACAAAAATGGCTCCTGAATTAGTAAAATTAATTGGTCGTTTAAAATATCGTGCAAGTTATGGACAAAATGCCTTAGCACATAGCTTAGAAGTTGCTCACCTTGCAGGAATTATCGCAGCTGAGTGCGGTGGAAATACAAGACTTGCAAGAAGGGCTGGAATTTTACATGATATTGGCAAGGCTTTAACTCATGAATATGAAGGAAGCCATGTTGATTTAGGTGCTATGGTTTGCGAAAGACACAAAGAACACCCTGTCGTTTTAAATGCTATTTTTGCTCATCATGGGCATGAAGATGCTTTAAGCATTGAGGCTGCTGCAGTTTGCACCGCTGATGTTTTAAGTGCAGCAAGACCTGGAGCTAGAAGAGAAGTTTTAGAAGCATTTTTAAAGCGTGTTAGTGAGCTTGAAGCAATTGCTAAACAGCATTCACAAGTTAAAAAAGCTTATGCTATAAATGCAGGTCGTGAAATTAGAGTTATAGTAAATGCTAAGCTTATTAATGATGATGAAAGCGTTCTATTAGCAAAAGAAATAGCTAGTGAAATTACTAATAGTATGCAATTTCCTGGCGAAATTAAAGTAAATGTTATCCGTGAAACTAGAGCTGTGGAGCTAGCTAAGTAATGCAAGAATTTATAGATAAATTTGTTCAATACGGATATATTTTAGTTTTTTTATACTCTTTAGGCGGCGGTATGTTAGCACTGCTTGCCTTAGGAGTTTTTGCAAGTGCTTATAATGTAAATCCTTATATTAGTATTTTAGTAGCTTTTTTAGGGAATTTCTTAGGTTCAAGTGCTTTGTTTTATTTTACAAGAACAAGTAAAAAAGACTTTCAAAAACATCTTGTTAAACATAGGCGAAAATTAGCTCTTTTGGTAGTTTTGTTTAGAAAAAACGGCTTTATTTTCACCTTTGTTTGCAAGTTTATTTATGGGCTTAAAACTTTAGGGCCAATTGCTGCTGAGATTTCAAAACTAAGCTTTGTAAAGTTTAGTGTTTATAATCTAATTTCGTGCATAATATGGGCTATTGCTGTGTTTTATGTAGCTTATTTTTTAGGAGAGAGTTTAGGACAATTTTTTGATGAATATTCTTCTTATATGCCTATTGTTTTACTAATTTTATTAGTAATAATTTTTATATATTTTAAGATAAAAGCTAAGAAATGAAAACTAAGAAATTATTTAAAATTAGGTTTTTTCTAAGAAAAATTATTCATTTTAAAAATCACAAATTCCTAAATCAAATTCTAGCAGACAACGAAGCTTTAAAAAATAAATTTAATATATACCAAAATATTATAACGATATGCTTTGTAAAAAATATGGTTCTACAAGTTTTTCTTTTGCTTATTCAAATGCTTGTTTTAAAAGAGATTTAGATATAATTACTAATAAATATAAAAATATTCTTGTTAATGATGAGATTTTATTTAATCAAGATGATTTAAAAATAACACTTAGCTCAAGTCCAAAAGTAATTAGTGAGGGTATTTTTACATTGCATTTATTTTATAAAAATGCTTTGCTTTATTCTTTAAGCTTTGTTTTATTAGAAGACGCTTTGCTTATTAGCGCAATGCAAGGAGCATTTAGTGCAAAAGATGAGATAAAGGATTTTACAAAAGCATTTTTTGGCTTAAGACCGATTAATTTTATTATATATTGCGCTTTTATCTTTGCTAATTCAATAGGTTTTAATAAAGTTTGTGGCATTAAAGATAAATATTTGGTCTCAAGATTTAAAAGAAACAGAAAAAGAGATGGAAGAGTTTTTGTAATTCCAAATTACGATGAGATTTGGCAAGAAAATACAAATATTATTAATGCTCATCATTCATTTTATGAGCTTAGTTATATTCAAAAAGACTTAGAAGAAATTCCGTCAAAAAAACGCTCAATGTATAAAAAACGCTATGAATTTTTAAAATCAGTAGTTTTGTAAGCAATAATTATTCCTATATTGTTAAAATACAAATATGAGAGTAGATAAATTTTTAAACGCAGTAAATATTACAAAACGCCGTTCAATTTCACTTGATATGTGTAAAAACGGCGTTATTTATATAAATGGCAATGTTTCTAAGCCTAGTAAAGAAGTAAAAGTTGGCGATATTATAAGTCTTAATTTATTAAACGAACAAATAAAATATAAAGTTCTAGCCTTGCCAACAACTAAAAACGTAGCTAAGGCAAAATCGCATGAATATGTGGAAAAAATAGATGAAAATTGATGCAAGTTTAAATGAATTAGATTTCGTTGTAAATGAATTTAATAAAAGCGGTATTTATTTATTACAAGGCAATTTAGCTAGTGGAAAAACAACCTTAGTAAATGCAATTGCAAAGAAATTCCTAAATAAATTCGCATCATCTCCAACATTTAGCGTAATGAATACATATACTGATAACTCAAATTACATATATCATTATGATATTTATCAAAAAGGAACAAAGGCTTTTATTGAAAATGGACTTTATGAAAACCTTTTTAATGATGGGCTGCATTTGATTGAATGGGCTGATGATGATTTTATAAAGATTTTAGAGCAATTTAGCCTAGCTTATAAGATTGTTAAAATTACTCCTAGCGATAAAGGAAGACTTTATGAGTTTAGTTGAATTAAAAGCACTTGGTTTAAAAAAGAGTATTAAAAACACAGAAATTATCAAAAATGTAGATATGAGTATGAATAATTCTCAAATCGTTGGTCTTTTTGGCTCAAATGGTGCAGGAAAAACAACTACATTTTATATGATTTGTGGGCTTATAAGTCCTAGTGCTGGAAATATTTTTTTAAATGATTTAGATATTACAAACGAGCCGCTTCATAAACGCGCAATGCTAGGCATTGGGTATTTACCACAAGATTCTAGCGTTTTAAAGGATTTAAGCGTTTGGGATAATATGCAAATTGCAGCAGAACTTAAAGGGCTTAAAGATATAAATGAATTAATAGAAGAAAAATTAAATCTTTTAAAGATTTATGATAGAAAAGACCGCCTTGCAAAAAGTCTTAGTGGTGGAGAGCGTCGTCGCCTTGAGATTGCTAGAGCTTTAGTCTTAGAGCCTAAGTTTTTATTACTTGATGAGCCATTTGCAGGGGTTGATCCAAAGAGCATAAATGATGTTCAAGGCATTATAAAAGACTTAAAAGAGTTAAATATCGGAGTCTTAATAACAGATCATAATGTTCGAGAAACTCTTAAAATATGCGATAAAGCTTATGTGCTAGATAGCGGAAGCATACTTGCAAGTGGTAGTGCTAAAGAAATAGCAAATAACGAAATAGTTCAAAACAAATACCTAGGTAAAAACTTTTCTTTATAATGTTAAAAGTTCGCCAACAAACTAGCATAAAGCCTAAATTATCACAAACTCTAAGAAGTTGGCTACCATTACTTCAAGCTAGTAGCGAAGACTTAGAAGAAGAAATAAATAATTTAGTCAAAGATAATCCTTGTGTAAAATTAAGCTCACCAAAAGAAAGCAAAAGCACAAAAACTACAAAACAAGTAAAACAGCTTTATTCTAAAGGCGGTGGCTTAATAGAAGAATTAAATATCGCTAAAAAAAGCCTTTATGATGATTTAGAACTTCAAATAAACAAAACGCTATTTCCAACTCTAAAATCACAAAATATAGCAAAAATTATAATATCTTGTTTAGATGAGTTTGGTTATTTTGTCTATGATGAAGAATTATGTAAAAACTATTCTAAAGAAGATATAGAAAAGGTTAGAAAAAGGTTTTGCTATCTTGAGCCTTTAGGTGTAGGGGCTATTAATTATCAAGAAGCTTTGGAGTTTTGTTTGCTTAATACAAATATAGAAAATGAGCTGTTTTCTTTATGTATAAAACTCATAAATAATTTAGATAATTTAAATAAATTTACAAAAAACCCACTTTATAAAGACGCTATAAAAATCATAAAAAGCTTTAATTTACCGCCTTTTGTTGATGATTTTGAAGATAGTTTAGAAATCATTCCTGATATTTATATTCTTACAAATAACAATGAATTAGAAATAATAATAAATGATGAGTATTATCCAAAAATTGAAATTAGCGAAGATAGTGAGCTAAAAGAACAGATGAAAAATGCAAGAAATCTAGTAGATGCACTAGAAATGAGAAAGGCTACTCTTAAAAAACTTGCACTCATGATAGTAGAATATCAATACGATTATTTTTTTGGCGGAGCTATAAAGCCACTTAAAATGCAAGATATTGCAAGTGAGCTTGATAGAAATACAAGCACAATTAGCCGTGCAATAGCTAATAAATATATAAGCTCAAATCGTGGAACAATAGCTATAAAAGAGTTTTTTACAACTGATTTAAATGATGGCACAAGTAATAAAACTATAAAGGACTTTGTAAGTGAGCTAATAAAAAACGAAAATCATGAAAAACCTTTAAGCGATCAAATTATTTTAGAAAAAATTGAAAAAGAATTTAATGTAAAAATCGTAAGAAGAACAATTACAAAATATAGAAAATTATTAAATATTCCAAGCTCAAGTGAGAGAAAAAAATTATATTCATTAAGGTAAAAAAATGACTTATTTAGATATTAAAGAAAAATATAAAGATGTAAGAATAATAGCAGTTAGCAAATACACAACAGATGAAAAAATCATAGCTTTGCATAAATTAGGGCAAATTGAATTTGGCGAAAATAAAGTACAGGATTTAGTTAGAAAAAAAGCTGAACTAAGTGAAACGATAAAGTGGCATTTCATAGGAAATTTACAAAAAAACAAAGTAAATCATCTAATTAAAGCTAAGCCTGTTATGTGGCAAAGTTGTGTAAGTTTTGAAATGGCAAAATATGTTGATACTAGGCTTGATTATGAACTTCCTACCTTGCTTGAAATAAATGTAGCTAATGAAGATAGCAAAGCTGGAATTAATCCATCAAAAGCTATTGAAGAATATTTAGCAATTAAGCAAAATTGTAAATTTATTAAACCAGTAGGCGTTATGTGCATAGGTGCAATGGGTGATGAATTAAGTGAAATTATCAAGAGTTTTGAGTTATGTTATAAGATTTTTGATGAGCTTAAAAAAGATGGGGCTAATATTTGTTCTATGGGAATGAGTAGCGATTATGAAATAGCTATTAAAAGTGGGGCAAATATGATAAGACTTGGAAGTATATTATTTAATTAAAATCTTAGGAATTTAAAATATAAATCATAAAGCAAATTCCTATTTCAAATTCTTTAATTTTTTTTGGAATTTGAAATAGGAATTAGGATTTAAATTAAATAAATCCTAATTAATTTTATTATTTAGAATCAATTGTAAAAATCTCATTATCACTATCATCTAAAAGGTTTAAATATCTTTCATAATGCTTTAAAATATCTACTATTATTTCTTTTTCATTAAGATATTTTATATCATAACCTAATCTATCATCTCCAAAAAATGTCATAGGTCTATATTCAAATTCTTTTGAGACATTCGGTAAATTTTCATCATCTAATAAAGTCTTATTTACTTCATGCTTTATTATTTTTACTCCATAAATAAAGTCTTTTGATAATTCTTTTTTGATTATTAATTGTATGCTGCCTTTATTTTCTTCTATGAAAGAGCTTAAGCCTTGCTCGTCTAATTTTGCCTTTATTTTAGCCATTGCAGGTCTTACAAAATCTTGTAAAAATATTTTCATATCTTTAATTTGGGTTTGTTTTAAAATAAGCTCAAGCCTTTGCTCCCAAAAATCACCATTCCAATACACACTTGCTTTGCTTACTTTTGCTCCAAAATATCTACTATCTACAATAAGTCCTTTTAATAAAGAAGCACACATTAAAACAAGCATTAAAGCAAAAGGCAAAGCAACAATCATCGTAACACTTAAAATACTATCAAGACCACCAGAATAAGAAAGCGAAACAGCAATAGCAATTAAACTAATTCCCCATAAAACGCTTTGCCATTTATAAGGCTTTTCCTTACCTGCACTAGCTAATGAATTAAGCACGAAAATTCCACTATCAGCAGAAGTTATGAAAAATAACAAAAGCACAATTAAAGCTAAAATCGCACTAATATTTGATAAAGGTAAAAGCTCTAAAAACTCAAACAATAATCTTTCAGTACTATTAGTAAATGCTCCTAATTTATCGCTAAATTCTAAAGCAAAATTACCAAATACGCTAAACCATAAGATATTAAAAGTAGTTGGGACAATTAATACTCCGAAAATAAATTCTCTAATAGTTCTACCACGAGAAATCTTGGCGATAAAAAAGCCAACAAAAGGAGCCCAACTAAGCCACCAAGCCCAATAAAATATAGTCCAAGAATTAAACCAAGGAATATAAGATTTATCATATACATAGGTTTTAAAACTAAGCTCTACAAGATTTGAAAAATATATACCTAGATTTGAGCTAAAGTTTGAAAGCAGATTTACCAAATCACCACAAAATAAAACAAAAAGCATTAATAAAAAAGCTAAAACTAAATTAAGTTCGCTTAATACTTTAAGCCCTTTTTTCACTCCTGTAATTGCAGAAATTGTAGATAAAGAAACTACGATTAATATAATTAAAACTTGTTCGTTAAAAGAAATATCATTTAAAAAGCCTAATTTAAATAAACCTGCATTAAGAGAGCTTGCAGAATATCCTAAGGTAGTGCTAATCCCAAAAACGGTTACAATAAGGGCTAATATATCAATAACATTTCCCCAAAAGCCATAGATTTTGTTTTTTAAAAATGGATAAAAAGCACTTCTTAAAGTTAAAGGCATTTTATAGCGAAAGCCAAAATAAGCCATAGCCAAAGCACAAACACCATAAATAGCCCAAGGATGAATACCCCAGTGAAACAAAGTATGAACTAAGGCTTCTTTATCGCTTGAATTAAGAGCTTGCTTGTGAATTAATGGCTCGGCTACTCCAAAATACATAAGCCCTACTCCCATTCCAGTAGCAAACAACATAGAAAGCCAAGAAAAAAAGCTAAAACTAGGTTCATCATCATCTTTTCCAAGCTTTATATCTCCGAATTTAGACAAAGCAAGCATTAGCATAAAAGCTACAAAAAAACTAACACTTAATATAAAAAACCAAGAAAAATTAGCAAAAATTAATCCTTTTAAATATGTTAAATACTCACTTGTTTGTGTAGGCAAAAACACACTTAATGAAACTAAAATTACAATAAAAATAATACTTGGAATAAATACAGCGGGTAAAAAACTTGTTTTAATTTTCATATTATCTCCTTGTTTTTTCAGTCTAACAAGGCAGGGTTAATGAGATTTGTGAAATTAAAAGTGCAATTAATACGATATATTTAAATAGTAGGCAAATTAGCCATTAACCAAAAAAGCTCTAAATCCTAAGGATTTAAAGCTTAAAATGTATATCTAAAAGATGAATTAATATTGTGAGAAGTATTATAAATTCCGCTAAAGCTTTGCTCGTAATCTACAATAATCATTAAATTATTAGTTATATTAAAGCTTGTTCCAAAATTAACTAAGAATTTTTTATCTTTTTTATTGTTCTTAGCAAATTTTAAACCATAAATATCAATATCTAAATCGCTTAATTTTGTTAAATCATAAGAATAACCTAAGGCCAAATTAGTATTTATGTATTCATTTAAACTTGCTCCAAAATTCATTCTTGCTTCAATATTTGCAAATAATTTTGAATCTTTATTAAGGCTTAATTTGCTATTCTTAAAGTTTAATTTATCGCTATATGCAAGGTTTAATTTTAAACTTGGTTCATAATAATATTTATCTCCAAACTTATATCCACTCTCAAAACTAAGCTTGTATAAATTATTCTTAGCTTTTAAATCGCCTAATACATCATCATTTAATTGATTTTTAACATTTGTGTAGCTAAAAATCGCATCTAAATAAAAACTATCGCTTAATAAAGTAGCATAAAGACCACCACCAAAGCCATTTTGCTTAATAAAGCCTTTTGTGCTTGAGTATTTATAAGATGCACTTAAAAATGCTCCTAAATATAAATCATAATTATTCAAATTATTTAATCTATCAGCACCTAAGTAAAAATCATTACTTTTGAATGCAAATTGTTTATTATAATTAGTTCTTGCTCCACTGCCCCTAGTCCAAACGCCATTTAAAACTTTTGCATTTCTTAGATTAATTGCTCTTTTATTTAATGTACTAATATCATAAAAATTAAGATTTAAAAACGCATTTAATTCATCAAGCTTTAAGCTAGTTTTATCATTTAGTGTAGGTTTTATAATATCATTAAATGCTATTGTTTTATTATCAATTTCTTTTAATTTCTCATCAATCTCACTTCTTGTAAAACCAAAAGCTTTTAATTCTTCATCACTTAATTTACTAAGCTCTCTTATTTCTTCATCGCTTAAAGTAATAGTAAAACTATTATCTGTATTATAATCAATTACATCAGTATCTAAATCATCATAAACAATATCATCTTTTAGATTATCATTTGGAATACTTTCTTCATTTTTATTAGAAGGCACTAAAACTTCATCTATGCTAGGGCTATCAACTTTTACTTCTTCACTTGGGAGTGTAATAGGAGTTTTAATAGCTATATCTTCAATTTTAGTTGCAGGAATACTTTCTTGATTAGAAGTATTAGACTCATCTATGCTAGGATTAGCATTAGTTTCTTCACTTGGAAGTGTGTTATCAATCGGAGTTTTAATAGCTGTGTCTTCAATTTTAGTTGCAGGAATACTAATTGGACTTTTTGTAGCTGTATCTTCAATCTTAATAGCAGGAACGCTAATTTTTACAGGGTTATTAATATAATATATTAATTCACTAGCAGTATTGCTTGTCGCAATATATTTTTTATCTACATTTAAAGTAATTAAATCATCTTGATAAGCTATAAAATTATTAAAAAATGTTTCGCTAATATTATTCATACCTTTTGCAAGAATAGCAAGCTGCATTTGGTCTTTAAAATAATCGTAATTAATAACATTATTTGATACAACATTTAAAAATTCTAAAGTATTGTTATCTCCACTTGTATTTTCACTCACAAACAATGGTTGAAAAGTATTTTTAGTAATATCTATTTGATAAATACTATTGCTTAGATTTAGACTTTTTACTTCTTCTATGTTTGATAGCTTTGAATTAGTTGCAATTAATTCATCAAATCCAAATATCAAACCACTACTTATAACATTATTAAAATTAGCTTTAGAATAGCCTTTAAGCTCTCCGGTAAAAACCGAATTTGTTGCGTTAATTTCTCCATAACCCGAATAATTACCATCAACATAACTATTATCAACGCTTAAATTCTCAATTTCTGCTCCGTTAGCTATATTAGAATTCATATAAGAATTATTTAGTTTCATACTGCTTAAACTAGCTAAATCATTACTAAAATCAACTATTGAATTATTTACTTCATAAGAAGTCATTGCTTCATTAACTAAAACTACTGAATTACTAACGCTTACCAAATCAGAAGCTGACATTCCAACAGTATCATAATGTAATACACCATTATATGCACCATCAAAACCATAAAATATATCATAATTAATAGCTGTATCAAAATCCCATAAAGGAGTTGTATTAACATCTACTTCACCAATTTCTAAATTAGCAAAAATAGTATTTGTTCCATCTTTTTTATCAATAAAATAAACATATTTTTTTGTTTCATCAAGATTTGAAAATATAGGCATATTTGCTTTTATATCTTGATATACATAGCTTTCGTATTGACCACCTATAAAAGGAACATATTTAGCACCCCAAAAGTATTTTGTTAAATCTTGATTAAGTTGTGCATTAAAGCCTGTCAAATCATTAGTAATTTTGATAAAATTATCACTTGTTCTACTATAAAATTTCGTTAATTCTTCCTCAGATGAAAAATCTAGCCAGTTTTCAAAAAATGGCATACCAGCAACTGCAAAAGATTTTACAGAAAATAAACATAATAAAGAACTATTAAATAAAAATTTCTTAGTTAAAAACATTTTTATAACCTTTGTGAAAAATTATTTCTTATATATCGGCAATTATTAAAAATAATTTATATATAAAATAAAAATAAAAAAGATATTTATTATAATGTAAATAAAATTAAAATATTTTTAATCAATATAATTTAAAAATAAATAATTATTAATTTTGGAATTTGAAATAGGAATTTGGTTTAAGAATTTTAATAAAAACTCCTTAAACCACTTTATATTTAATGTTAAAATACTAATTAAGCTTTAAAAGTATATTTAAAAATAGCACCTTTTTCATAATTATAAGCTTCATATAAAATATCGTATTTTTTGCAAATATTTCTTACAATATTTAGCCCTAACCCAAAGCCACCTTGAGCTAAATCTTCTCTTGCATATCTTTGCCAAATTCTCTTAGTATCTTTAATGCCGATTCCTTCATCTTGAATGATAAAATACATTTTATTATCTTGTTTTTCTAAAATTACTTTTACTTTTGAATTAACTTTAGTGTATTTTAAAGCGTTTGAGAGATTATTATCTACTAATCTTAGCAATTCTACTTCGCTAATTAATACAAATAAATCATCACTAATTCCTAATTCAAATTCCACGCTTTTTAAACTAGCAATTGTCATAAAAAAGTTTATTCTATTTTTCAAAAATATTGAAAAATTAATGTTCTTTAAAGGGTATTTAGCATTTGGATTTTCTATATAAAATCCTACATCATCATAAGTAGTTTTCATTTGATTTAAGGCTGCTTTTATTCGTTTTTGATATTTACTCTCTTCTAACATATCAGTATTTAAAAGTGCAACTCCAAGCGGTGTTTTTAGCTCATGCATTGCATCATAAAAAAATGTATTTATAGTATTCTTGTACCAAATTAGGCTCTTAATATTATCTTTATAAACAAGATAAATTAAGATAAATAATATAAAAGCTCCACCACCAAAAACAATAATAGTATTAACCAAGCTCTTATTATAAACACAAGGCTTTCCTAAAACAACATCATAAATTTTGCCATTGATTTTCTTTTGATACTTGTAATAAAGATAAGAATTATGGCATTTGTATATGAAATCTTCTCTTATTTCATTGATATTTAACTCACAACTTAAAACTTCTTCATCATTAAAAATACAAACTTTAGCATCTTTTAAATCGCCGAATTCTTTATTAGAAAACGCAACTAATTCTAATAAAGTCGTATTTTTATCATTTGCTACGCTTAATTTTAAAATCCCAACAGAAAGTAAAGAAAAAATTATAATGATTAAGGTAATAAGTAATGCTTGTCTAGACATTAATTTTATATCCTAAACCTCTTTGTGAGATTATAAAATCATCGCTTGTTTTTGCTCTAATTCTTTTTACATAAACTCTTACATCGCTTACATCGGATTGCTCTAAAACTTCATTATTCCAAACATATTCATATATGTTATTAACACTTACAAAGCTTGATTTATTGCCTAATAAATACTCAACTAAATTAATTTCTTTATTTGTAAGTTCTACTATTTTGTTATTTTTGCTAAGAGTTTTATTTAAGTAATCATAAGTAAAATCATTTGCTATTTTTATTATTTGATTATTAGTGTGAAAAAATTGTTTTAATAATTCTTTTACACGATATTTTAATTCATCTAATTCAAAAGGCTTTTTAAGATACTCATTACACCCTAATTCATAACCTTTTTTAATACTTGCAATATCCGTTCTTGAAGTCATCATCATAACAGGACTTGCGATATTTAAACTCTTAATATAAGCTAAAACTTCAAATCCACTTGTATTAATCACTTTAACATCTAAAATGTATAAATGATAGAATTTATTAGCTATTGTTTTACAGGCTAAATCGCCATCGCTAAAAACATCTACACTAAAGCCTAAATCTTGCAAATACTCACAAATGCTTGTTGCATAAATATAATCATCTTCTAATAATAATATTTCCATCTTCCACCCTTTAAAGGCTCATTTTAATACCTTAAAATTATTTTAATTTTAAATATGGAATTTGAATTAGGAATTTAAAAAATGTTTAAAGCAAAATTGCCTTAAACATTAAATCTAAAATGCATAATATCACCATCAATTACTTCGTAATCTTTGCCTTCTAAGCGTAATTTTCCTGCTTCTTTAGCCTTAGCTTCTCCACCACAAGCTATAAAATCATCATAGCTAATTACTTCAGCTTTGATAAAGCCTTTTTCAAAATCATTATGAATTACACTTGCAGCTTTTGGAGCTTTATAGCCTTTATGAATCGTCCAAGAGCGAACTTCTTGCACACCGCAAGTAAAATAAGATATTAAATTAAGCTTAGCAAAAGAAGTTCTAATAATAGCAGCTAGACCACTCTCGCTAACGCCTAATTCATTAAGAAATTCATTAGCTTCATTATCATCCATTCCAACTAAATCTTCTTCAAGCTTAGCACATAATTTCATAACGCTATGATTTGATTTTGCTGCGTATTCACGCACTTTTTTAACATAGTCATTATCGTCTAATAATTCATCTTCGCTTACATTAACACCATAAATTACTTCTTTTGCACTAAGTAATCTTAATTCTTTATTTAAGGTTAAAAACGCTTCGCTATCACGATTAGCATATTCACTAGCCATTTTTCCATCTTCAAGGTGCTTTAATAAATCTTGTGCTAATTCAAGGCATTCTTTAGCACCTTTAAGATTTGCTTTTGCTTCTTTTGCAAGTCTATCAAGCTTTTTATTAAGCTGTTCAATATCAGCTAAGATTAATTCAAGATTTATAATTTCAATATCTCTAATAGGATCAACCCCACCTTCAACATGAGTAATATTCTCATCATCAAAACATCTTACTATATGTAAAATCAAATCAGTTTCACGAATATTTGCCAAGAATTTATTCCCTAGACCTTCGCCCTTACTAGCACCTTTTACAAGTCCTGCAATATCAACAAATTCTATCATTGAGTGCATTATTCTTTGTGGATTTACTATTTTTGCAAGTTCATTTAAACGATGATCAGGAACTTCTACAACTGCTTTATTTGGCTCAATTGTGCAGAATGGATAGTTTGCCGCTTGAGCGTTTGCTGCTTTTGTTAAAGCGTTAAAAGTTGTGCTTTTACCAACGTTTGGAAGTCCAACAATACCTACACTAAGACCCATTATTTTCTCCTTGCCATTCTAAGTAAATTAATAATATTCATTCTAACTCCTGCCGCACTTGCACCATAACTATTCTCTCCCCAAGCTTTTTCTAAATAAGCAGGTCCAGCTATATCTAAGTGCAACCATTTATCTTTATATTCTTTTCTAATAAACTCACCCAAGAACATTCCAGCACTAATAGCTCCACCATATCTTGAGCTACCTGTATTGCTAACATCTGCTATCTTGCTCTTAATTAATTCTTTAATATGTGGATTAAAATGAAGAACGCAAGTATATTCGCCACTTCTTTTTGAGTTTTCATAAAACTCATTTTGAAGCTCTTCATTATAGCCCATAATGCCACTTGTATATTCGCTAAGCCCTACTACACAAGCACCTGTTAAAGTAGCTAAATCTATTAATAAATCAGGTTTTAAATCTTGTGCAAAACTTAAGCAATCTGCTAAAACTAATCTTCCTTCAGCATCTGTGTTTCTTACTTCAATACTTACACCTTCTTTTGAAATTACTACATCATCAGGCATATATGATTTTTCGCTTATGCAGTTTTGTGCTGCACCTAATATTCCATGAATTTCATAATCTAAATTAAGCAATTTTGCAGCTTTTAAAATACCTAAAACAGCAGCAGCTCCGCTCTTATCAGCTTTCATTGTTAGCATATAATCAGCTGGTTTAAGGCTTAGCCCACCTGTATCATATACAAGTCCTTTTCCTACATAAACAATTCTTTTTTTAGCGTTTTTAGGTTTATATGCTAGATGAATTAGCTTTGCTGGATAAGCACTTGCACGATTTACTGCCAAAAACGCATTCATTCCTTCTTTTTGCATATAATCATCGCTATAAATATTGCATTCTAAATCAAATTCTTTAGCAAGTTTTAAAGCGTCTTGTTCAAAGCTTAATTGATTATATGTACTTGGAATTTCATTTACGATATTTTTTACATCTTCACAAGCGTTTGCTAAAACTTCAGCTAATCTAACGCCTTCTTTAATATCATCATTAGCATTTACTAAAAGACTAATAAGCTCAATCTTGCTATTTTTTGACTCTTTTTGATATTTATTAAACTCATATAAAGCTGCTAAAACCCCATAAATAATCGCATAAGCACTATAAAACTCACAAGCTATATTTAAGTATTCAATACTAAGGCTTTTTATATTTAAGTTTTTAATAGTTTTAATAGCACTTCCAACACTAGCTATTAAACTTGCATAAGTTAGCTCTTCGCTTAGCCCTATATAAAGTGTTCTTTTAGCTAAGTTGCAAATACTTCCAACACCTTTATAATCATTTATCTTAAAAAATTCATCATCATCAAATTTACTTAAATCTTTGTTTTGTATAAAACAAACTTTAAAATCAGTATTTGTATCATTAAATACTATTTGCATTTTTTTTACCTTTCTTACTTAATAATTTATTTTCTAAACTTTTAAACGCATATAAAATTAAGCATAAAAATCCAACTATTAAAATAGCTGCTAAATACCAATGGTTTTTAGCCCAATTTATAATAGCCCAAATTTGCTCTCCAAAAATATAAACCGTAAAAATAGTAATAGCCGCCCAAACTTGAGCTGAAATAAAATTAATTATTGCAAATTTCTTAGCACTATAATTAGTAAGCCCTATACTCATAGGAATAACAGTTCTAAAACCATACATATAGCGTTGAATAAATATTATAGGCCAGCCATATTTTTGAAGTAATATTTGAGCTACTGCGAATTTTCTTCTTTGAGTTTTTAGTTTTTTTCTAATATAATTTTTTGAATATCTTCCTATATAAAAATACACTTGATCTCCAACAAAACCACCACAACCAGCAATAAAAGTAATAAGCCCTATATGAATATGTTCTCCATGAGCTGCAAGACCAGCTAAAATTAATGCAGTTTCTCCTTCAAGCGTGCACCATAAAAATATAATAATACTAGCAAGAACAATTTTATCTCTAAATAAAGCCGTTAAAACCCCTTCAGGATCAGCAAAAAACGAAGAAAAAAATTCTAAAATCATATCCATAGCTAATCCTTTATAACACAATAAATATCATTACAATATTCTTTAAGAGCCTTTAAGCCACCTATATTTATATCTATTAAAAAGCAACTTTTTATTTCGCTTGCACCAGCTAGTTTTAATAATTTCATACAGGCAATACTAGTGCCTCCAGTTGCTAATAAATCATCCATAAAAAGAACTTTTACATCTTTTTTGCCTAAAAATGCGTCCTTTTTCATCTCTACTTTATCGCTTCCATACTCTAAATCATATTCAACGCTAATTACATCTCCAGGAAGCTTATTTTTCTTTCTAATAGGAACAAAAGGAATATTTAAAACAGCACCTAAAGCAGCTGCAAATATAAAGCCACGACTCTCAGCTCCTACAATAAAATCAAATCTTTCATTTTTATATTTTTCTTTTAAATGAGAAATTAGCATATTCCAACCATCATTATCTGCTAAAAGTGTAGTAATATCAGCAAAGATTATGCCTTCTTTTGGATAGTTTGCATATCTTTTAATCTTTTGATTTAATAATTTTTCTATTTCCATAGTTTTTCCTTATAGTAAGCTTTCAATTTTTGCTTCTAATTCTTTGATTTTTGCGTTTAGTTTATTATTTTCTAAACGATATTGAGAATTTCTTGTTCTTAAGCTTGTTAATTCGCTTTTTACCTTGTCTAATTCTTCGTTTAATACATCAATGTTTCCAAGTGATCGTTGGAGTTGGGTTTGTAGCTTTCTCATAACTACTTCAGTATCATCAAAATTTGTCTTTAAAAACTCTTTTGAAGCTCTTTCTTTATTTAACAAAGACCTATAATAATAAGTCATTACAATAAAATATATGCAAATACAAACTAAAGCAGTAATTACCATCCATATAAATAGCATTTAATTTCCTAGCTTACGCACTCTAATTTCATGCCTTCCACCTAGAAAAGGCGTATTAATAAAAGTAAGTATTAGCTCTTTTGCTAAGTCAAAATCAATAAATCTAGCTCCAAGTGAAATAACATTAGCATCATTATGTTCTCTTGCTAATTGTGCGTATTCTTTAGAGTGGCAAAGTGCTGCACGGATGTGCGAATGGCGATTTGCTGCTATGCTAATTCCTATTCCTGTGCCACAAATTATAACTCCGATTGAATTAGGATTATTTTTAAGCTCATTTGCTAACTTATTCGCATAATCAGGATAATCAACACTCTCATCGCTATTACAACCTAGATTTATACATTCATAATCTTTAGAAAAATAATCAATTAAATCAAACTTTAGTTTAGTTGCTGCATGGTCGTTTGCAAAATAAATTCTCATCGTTTCCCTTATAATATAAATGTTTTTTAGTTTAATATTTAAGAGTTAATTAATAATACTCTCTAGCTTCTCGCTTTAAATCTCTTTCTTTAATACTTTGACGTTTATCGTGAAGATTTTTACCTTTTGCTAAAGCTAGAGTTCCTTTTAAAATTCCACGCTTAAAATAGCAATTTAATATCACTAAAGTATAACCATCGGTGCTGATTTTGCCTATTAATTTATCAATTTCTGCTCTTTTTAAAAGTAGTTTTCTAGCACGTCTATCTTCGTGCGAAAAATACTTATTATCAGTATTCATATGTCCTACATGCGAATCAAGCAGCCAAGCTTCGCCTTTAATAATTCTTACAAAAGAATCTTTTAAGTTTATTTTGCCGTGTCTAATAGCTACAACTTCACTACCTTGTAATACAAAGCCGCATTCATAAGTATCTATAATGCTGTATTCAAATCTAGCTTTTTTATTTTCTGCAACGCTTTTCATTAATTTCCTTAAAATGAATATATAAGCCCGATTTTAGCGTAATTTTGATTAGCAATTAAGCTTAAGCGATAATTTTTATAATCATAATATGAATTAAAATTTATATGAGATTTATCAAAACTAAGCTTTATTCCAAAATTACTAAAATCCTTCACAAAGCCAAGAGCTAAACCATAATTATTAGCCCCAACAAACAAACCATTATAAGAATATCCTAAGAAAAAATTAGCAAAAGTTCTAGCCTTTTTGTATCTAATTCCTAATTCAAATTCGTAGCTAAAATTATTAAATTCACTTATAATTATAGGAGAAAAATAGCTTTTATTAAAAGAAAATAAATTTAAACTATGAGATAATTTATCATTTAGGCTAAGCATTGTAATTAAAAAATTAGAACTATTAAAACCATCATACTCATAAAATAAAGCTGCTTTATAAAAATTAATTTTTTTATTAGTATTAAGTGATACAAATCTTAAGGGAATTAAACTTTTTTTTAAACTAACATCATATTTTTTTGCATATTCACTTAAAGCTGATGAGCAGTTTTTGCCTAAAAATGTATAAGTATCAAGAATGTCGCTTTCATAAAATAAAGCCGATAAATTAGCTTCTTCGCTATCATTTAAATTTAGTGGATAGCACTCAACAGATCTTTTATCATCTTCATAAAACTTTACTAATTTATCTTTGGGCAAAATTTGTAAAATTCCTTCTACACCAAAAAGCGCTAATAAATTATCTTTAACATTTAAATCGCTGTTTAAATTAAAACTAACAGCTTTATTATTATATGCTAAAAATAAATGCCCAAACATAGTATCAAGTCGCTTATAATCTTCGCTCACATAACAAACACTAATTTCACTAGCTTTTACAAAAATACTTAAAATCAATAAAAATACAAATCTCATCTTATTATTTTACTTTTTTTGTTAGCATAAAAGTAAAAAAGGAGAAATAATGCAAATAATTGAATTATTCAAAAATGTAAAATATCCTAATTTTCAAAAGGATATTGTAAGTTTTGGCTTTGTTAAAAAATGCGAATTAGCAGGCGATATTATTTTAATGGATATTGAAATTCCAGCTACTAGCATTGAAGTTGCAAACGCTATAAGAAACGAATGTGAAGCAATAGCAAGAAATAATAATTACAAGCTAGAGCTTAAAATCATTCAACCAAAACTAGAAGAGCCAGAAATAAAAAGACCAAAAATCAAAAATCTAGCTCCACAAATTAAGCATTTTGTAATGATTAGTAGCGGAAAAGGTGGTGTTGGTAAAAGCACAACAACTCTAAATCTAGCACTAAGCTTAGCAAAATTAGGCAAAAAAGTTGGGGTATTAGATGCTGATATTTATGGACCTAATATGCCTAGAATGCTTGGAGCTGAAGATGAAAAACCAGTAGTAGTAGGCAATAAACTTCGCCCTATTAAAGCTTATGGAATTGAGCTTATGAGTATGGGAAATCTAATTGAAGCAGGTCAAGGGCTAATGTGGAGAGGTTCTATGGTTATGAAAGCGATTGAACAATTATTAAGCGATGTTCTTTGGAGTGAGCTTGATGTATTATTGCTTGATATGCCTCCTGGAACTGGTGATGCGCAAATTACTTTAGCTCAAAGCGTGCCTGTTAGTGCGGGAGTTTGCGTTAGCACTCCACAAACTGTAAGCCTTGATGATAGTAGAAGAGCTATGGATATGTTTGCTAAATTAAACATACCTGTTGCAGGAATAATTGAAAATATGAGTGGTTTTATATGTCCTAATTGCGAGATTGAGCATGAGATTTTTGGTAAAGGTGGAGCACTTAATTTAGCTCATGAATATGATTGCTCTATTTTAGGCTGTATTCCTATTGATTTATCTATTAGAAGTGGTGGAGATAGTGGCAAGCCTGTATCAATGTGCGAGCCAAACTCAGTTGTAGCTAAAAGATACGAAGAAGCTGCGTTTAAATTAATTGAGTTTTTAAACACTGCAAAGGCTGATAATTCTAGTATTCAACCAACTTCAAATACCCCAGCTTGTCATTAAGCAAAATCCTAATTCAAATTCTTTTAGAATTTGAATTAGGAAATTAAAACTATCTTTGAAATTGTATTATTACAATAATATATTTGTTAAAATATTGATATTACAAATGTTTGAATAAAAATTAAATTTAAAACTCAATAATATTTTTAGCTTTTTAAAAATTTAAAAACCAAATTCCTAATTCAAATTCTCTTTGTTTTTGATATATAAAACCCAAATATTTTAATCTTTTATTTAATTCTAATATTTTGCTTTTACTTACTTAAAATAGATTATTTCAAATAGTTTTAATAGAATTTGATTTTTTAAATTCACATAGAATTTTAAAAATAAACCTTATATTTTAATCAGTATAAAAAACAATTAAAATAACAAGTAGTTAAATTAAGAAATTGATTTTAAATTCATGATATTTTGTTTAAAGAATTTGAAATAGGAATTTGAAATTCCTATCTTATAAAGTTTGATTTAGAGTTGAAGTATTTTTGTATTCTTGCTTATAGCCATTTACTTCTATACTGTCTTTTAACATTTCTTCTAACATAGAATCATAAAATTCTTTTACTGATAATACATATCTTGCATATTCTTTATTTTTTGCTAATAAATAATTTAAATTAAATCTTAATTGCTGTAATAAATCATTAGTTTTTTCGCTTAAAACATCAGTTAAGTTGCCGTTATTTTTATTTGCTAAATCTAATAATGCCATATCTAAAGCTTTTTTTTCTTTTAAAAAAGCATTTAAAGCATCTAATTTTTCTTTATTTTGGCTATCTAATCTATCTTTTCTAGCTTCCCTTATATCTGCAATTCCTTGTTCTGTAAGCTTGATGATAGTTAGTAATAAATTATTTGCAGTGCTTAATCTTTTTTCTATCATCAGCTTAACTCATTTAAAATAGCGTTTGCAGTAGCTTTTAAATCTATTTTATAAGTTCCATTAGCAATTTGCTCTGCAATTGCAGCTGCTTTTGGACTAAGAGAGCTTTGTTTTACATCGCTTTTGCTATCAATATTCTCGCTTTTACTTAACTTAGGTTTTAAAATATCTTGACTTGAATAAGCCATAGATGAACTAACTGAGTTTAACATCTTTCAACCTTTTTTAATAATATTTTCTACTATATCGGACAAAGTTTAAAAATCTTTATAGTCTTTCTTTTAAAAAATTAAATAAAATTTCTGAAAAGCCAAGCCCCCCGCTTAAAGCCTTACTCATAGCATCATTATACATAGAGCCATAAATATCATCGGCTGCATCTTTGCCAAACAAAGGATTTTCAATCTTTAAGCTAATATCTAAAACATTTTTTATCATAAAAGCTTCAAAAGCATCGGTTTGCTCTCTTAATAATTTTTCATCAATATTTTGAGTCTTAAACTCTAAATTATTTGCTATATCAAAATGCTTTTTCTTCTCTAATTCATTTGTTTTTTTCTCTAAAATATTAGCAAAATCGCTTTTTTCATTCTCACTTAGTTTTATTAAAGTATTTGTATTAGGTAAAGTATTTTTATAAGTACTTTCATATATTTTTGACAAATCCATTATAAAATCTCCAATTCAGCATTAATAGCACCTGCTTGTTTTAGATTTTTAATAATAGTAATAACATCAGCAGGACTTGCTCCTAATTTATTCAAAGCTCTTGTAATATTTGCAAGAGTTATTTTATCATTTGCAATTCTTAAAATATTTGCACTCGTATCAATTACACTTCCATCTTTTAAATCAACTTCATTATCTTTTAACTCATAAGGTCTTTTTGGCTCAATTTTAATTGTAATATTTCCATGAGAAATCAAAACAGGGCTAACTTCAACATCAATTCCACTAATAATGGTTCCTGTTTTTTCATTTATTATAATTTTACTATTTGCATTCACTTCGCCTGCATCAAGGCTTAAAACCTTAGCTATAAAATCAACTGCGCTTTCTTCTTCAGGACGCTCTATTATTATTGTTTTACCATCGGTTGCTCTTGCAATATCTAAATCAAATGCTTTATTAATTGAGTTTTTAATCTTACTAGCTAATGCAAAATCATTTTGTTTTAAGCTAAGAGTTATCATATTTTGATTACTAAAGTCAAAGCCAACTTCACGCTCAATACTAGCTCCATTAGTAATCTTTGCATTAGTCATACTAGCACCTTTTCCACTACTATCAATGCTTAAAGCTCCTTGTGCTAAAGCATAAATATTGCCATCAACACCCTTTAAAGCACTCAGTAAAAGTGTGCCACCTTTAAGACTTTTGGCATCTCCTAAAGAAGCTACATTTACATCTATTTTATCCCCTGCTTTAGCAAATGCAGGCAACTTTGCACTTATCATAACTGCTGCTGTGTTTTTACTTTTAATGTCATCAGGGCTTATTTTTATATTCATTGAGCCTAGCATATTAGCAATTGATTGAATAGTAAATTCACTACTAGAACCATCTCCGCTACCATTAAGACCTACAACTAGACCATATCCTATTAATTCGTTATCTCTTACCCCAACAATATTTGCAACATCTTTTATAGAAGTTGAAAAAAGATAGCCACAAAACATGAAAATAAAAACTATAAAACGCATAAATTTTCCTTATTATAAATATGTTTAATAAAGCAAATCATATTCCATATTTTTTACAAAAACATTAACCAATTACTAAAGGAGCTTTTGTAAAATCAAGGAATTACTTTCAATTTTAAGGATAATAAATGCACGATAGTTTATTTTTGTTTAGCGAATTTATTACTGATGATATTAAAATGGCTTATTTAATTCATCTAGTTTTAGTTCTTGCAATAATTTTAGTTCTAGCAAAAGCTGCCACTTCTAAAATGCAATTAGTTCCAAAAGGTGTTCAAAATATCATGGAAATGTTCTTAGAAGGCGTATTAAATATGGGTAAAGATACAATAGGTTCAAAAGAAGCTTCTTTAAAATATGTTCCTTTAATTGCTACCTTAGGTCTTGTTGTTTTTGTTAGCAATATGATAGGAATTATTCCAGGTTTTGAAGCTCCAAGTGCTAGTTTAAATTTAACACTTCCTTTAGCTGTTATTGTATTTTTTTACTATCATTATGAAGGTATAAAAACTCAAGGAGTTTGTAAATATTTTAAACATTTCTTAGGACCTGTTAAACTTATTTCTCCGCTTATGTTTGTTGTAGAAGTGATTTCACACTTTTCTCGTATTGTTTCATTATCATTCCGTTTATTTGGAAATATAAAAGGTGATGATTTATTCTTAGGAGTTATCTTAACTCTAGTTCCATTCGTTGCACCACTTCCACCATATTTTCTATTAACTTTTATGGCTTGCTTACAAACATTCGTATTTATGATACTTACTTATGTATATATTGCAGGTGCTATTGCACTTGATGAGGAGCATTAATGGAATTTGAAGTAGTAATCGGTCTTGAAGTTCATACACAACTAAACACAAAAACTAAAATCTTTTGCTCATGCGCAACAAGTTTTGGAGAAGTTGCTAATACTAATGTTTGCCCTGTGTGCTTGGCTTTACCAGGTGCTTTACCAGTATTAAATAAAGAAGCTTTACAAAAGGCAATATATTTTGGTAAAGCTATCAATGCAAAAATAAATGAAGTAAGTATTTTTAATAGAAAAAATTATTTTTATCCTGACTTACCTAAAGCTTATCAAATATCTCAATTTGATGTAGCAATTGTAGAAGGTGGAAAACTTGAAATTGAAGGCGATTTTGGTAAAAAAACAATAGGAATTACAAGAGCACACTTAGAAGAAGATGCAGGTAAAAATATTCACGAAAATGATAATTCTTTAGTAGATTTAAATCGTGCAGGAACTCCGCTTTTAGAAATAGTAAGCGAACCAGAAATTAGAAGTGCAGATGAAGCAGTTGCATATCTAAAAAAACTTCATTCTATTATAAGATTTTTAGATATTAGCGATGCAAATATGCAAGAAGGTTCATTTAGATGTGATGTAAATATCTCAATTCGTCCTAAAGGTGATGAGAAATTTTATACAAGGGTAGAAATTAAAAACCTAAATAGTTTTAGATTTATTCAAAAAGCTATTGAATATGAAAAAGAAAGACAAATAGCAGCTTGGATGGATGGTAAATACGAAAGCGAAATAGTTCAAGAAACAAGATTGTTTGATACAACAAGACTTGTAACAAAATCTATGAGAAGCAAAGAAGAAGCAGCTGAATATAGATATTTTGCTGACCCTGATTTATTGCCTGTATTAGCTACTAAAGAAATGATAGATGTAAAAATTCCAGAATTAGCAGATGAAAAAATAGCTCGCTATATGAGTGAATACGGAATAAAAGAAGATGATGCAAAGGTTTTAGTAAGTTCTCTTGAAATGGCTAAATTCTTTGAATATTTAATAGAAAGTGGTTGCTCGGCTAAACTTAGTACCACATGGCTTAGCGTAGAACTTATGGGGCTTTTAAAAGGTGAGTTAAATATCACAAATTCTCCTGTAAGTAAAGAAAAATTAGCAGATTTAATCAAAGCGATTGATAGTGGAGAAATCTCAAATAAAGCAGGAAAAGATGTTTTAGCATATTTATTTGAAAATGATATTAGCGTAAGTGAATGTATTGAAAAACTTGGCTTAAAACAAGTTAGTGATGATGGTGCAATAAATACAATCATTGATGAAATTCTAGCTAAAAACACAGATAAAGTAGAAGAATATAAATCAGGTAAAGATAAATTATTTGGTTTCTTTGTAGGTCAAGTAATGAAAGAAGGAAAAGGTGCCTTTAATCCTGCAAAAGTAAATGAGCTTTTAAAGGCTAAGCTTGGATGATTAGCGTAATAGGCTCAGGTAAGTGGGGTAGCGCAATAGCTCATGCTATCTCACTTAATAATAAAGTAAATATTTGTCCTTTTAATAAAAAAGATGGAGATTATATAAGTATAGATGAAGCTAAAAAAAGCGAATATTTAGTATTTGCTTTGAGCGCTCAAGGAACTTATGATTATCTTAAAACTAATTTCGCAAGTATAAATAACAATAAAGTTTTAATCGCATCAAAAGGTATTTATGAAGATATGTTCTTACATGATATATTTTCAAATTTTTTTCATAAAGAAAATATATGTGTTTTAACAGGTCCATCATTTGCAGCTGAAGTTAGCAAAAATTTACCAACTGCTTTAGTAATTAGTGGAATTAATGAGAATTTGAATCAGGAATTTGCAGCCTTTTTTCCAAACTTTATTAAAACATACACAGATACTGATGTAATCGGTGCAGAGATTTGTGGTGCTTATAAAAACATAATTGCAATTGCAAGTGGGATTTGTGATGGATTAGAATTAGGCAATAATGCAAGAGCTGCTTTAATATCTCGTGGCCTTATTGAAATTACTAGATTTGGTAAATTTTTTGGAGCAAGAGATAATACATTTTTAGGACTTAGTGGGGCTGGGGATTTATTTTTAACTGCAAGCTCAACACTTTCTAGAAATTATAGAGTTGGTTTAATGCTTGCAAAAGGATATTCAAAAGAGCAAATATATAAGGAATTACAAGAAGTTGCCGAAGGAATTGCCACTACAAAATCAGTGTGTAAAATCGCTAAAACTAATAATATTTATTGCCCTATTGCAAATGAAATATCATTAATTTTAGATGGAAAAGATGTAAAAATAAGCTTACAAGATTTACTTAAAAGATGAAAAAGTTATTAATATTAATATTTGCAATAAGCATAGGCTATTCTTCAAATTTATCAAACATAAGCACACAAAGACTAGCAGGGCAAATGATTATGATAGGCTTTAATGGAAAAGACATTAAAGAATACACAATAAGAAAGCTAGGTCAAGAAGCAAGCTTAGGAAAATTAGGCGGTATTGTATTTAGAGCAAATAATTTTACCGATACAGAACAAGCAAAAAAACTAGTAAAAAGATTTAAAAATATAGCAATAGTAAATCCATTATTTTTAGCAATTGATTATAAAGATTTAGATAAAAATTATGATTTTATGTATTTTAAAGAGCCTGATTTTGTAAATCAAACACTTAATATAAACGATGCAAGACTTAGTTACTTAAAAACAGCACTAAATCTAAAAGAATTAGGATTAAATCTAAATCTAAGCCTTGGAGTAAATACTCAAATTACAAATGATTTGTTAGATAAACTCAGTATTTATGCAAGAGAGTATTCAGATGCCTTTAAACAAAGCAATATTTTAGTATCAGCAAAAACATTTCCTGGTGATATGAATTACTTAGAAAAAGAAGTAAAAGACTATAAAATAAGCTTTTTAAAGCCATTTTATGATTTTTCACAAACAAATAAAGTAGATATGATCATGATCTCAAATAAAATCTATCCTATGCTAGATACAAATCCAGCAGTAATGTCAGAAAAAATCATAAATATTTTAAAAAATGATTTAGCTTATAAAGGCGTTATTATAAGTGATGATATTTTAGGCGGTGATTTAGATAATATTGACTTTAGCGAAAGAATAATAAATAGTATAAATGCAGGTGTTGATATACTATATTTTGGATTATCAAAAATCAAATACGGAGATACAGCAAGCTATGTAGTAGATATAATCACAAAAGCTGTAAATGATGGTAAAATCACTAGAAAAAGGCTTGAAGAATCGTATTTAAAAATAACTAGCCTAAAAGAAAAATTATGATAAAACAATTATTAGATGAAGCAGCAAGTGTTAAAAATACTTTAGATAACCTTTATTCTCATCCTGACCCATTACAAGTTGTTTATGATAATATAAATCATAAAGATATAGAATTTATTGCACTTATTTGTGCTTTATTTGCTTATGGAAACGCTGGAGCTATTGTTAAATTTTTAAAAAAACTTGATTTTTCACTACTTGATAAAAGTGATAATGAAATTAAAGAACTTAATAATTTATATAGATTTCAAAGCTCACAAGATGTAGCGCAGATTTTCATAAGTTTAAAAAGATTTAAAGAAAAAACAAGCATAAAAGACTTTAGCCATAAAATATACAAATCTAGCAAAGAAAATAAATTACTAAATGTAATTTATGCCTTTATTAATGAAATTTATTCTTTAAATGATTATAGAAGTGCTGGTTATGAGTTTTTCTTTAGCAAGGTAAATAAAACAAGTGCTTATAAAAGATATTGTATGTATTATCGTTGGATGGTAAGAAATGATAATTTAGATTTAGGTTTATTTGATGAGATAAACCCAGCTGATTTATTAATGCCACTTGATACACATACACATAAAATGGGCTTAAAATTAGGACTAATTACAAGAAAACAAGCCGATCAAAAATGTATGCTTGAACTAAGCAAGGCTTTAAGAGAATTTTGTCCGAATGATCCTTTAAAATACGATTTCGCACTTTATAGAATATCACAAACTAATGATGAAAAAGCCTTAAACGAGCTTATTAAAAATGCCAGATCTTAGCATAATTCAAGAAATAATCGTATTAATCTCAGCTACTTTTGCAGGATTTATTGACGCTATTTGTGGTGGTGGCGGTCTTATTATAATTCCTATGCTAATAGCCTTTGGATTAGGAGAGCAACTTGCAATAAGCACGCATAAATTTCAAGCAATGTTTGCTATGCTTTGTTCTTTTTCTACGCTTTTTAAATATATTGAGTTTAAAAAGTTATTTTTAGGCATAATTTTTAGCCTAATAGGTGGAATAATTGGTGCTAGAGTTTTAATCATAATAAATCCTGAACCATTAAAACCGATTATTTTATTTACACTTTTAGCCATATTTATCTATTCTATATTTAATTCAAAACTAGGCTCAATTAAAGCAAAACAAATAATGGGCGAAAAATTATTTTATCCATTATTTGGCTTATTAATCGGTTTTTATGATGGATTTTTAGGGCCTGCTACGGGTTCGTTTTGGATATTTGCTAGCATTAGCTTAATAGGACAAGATATAAAACAAGCTAGCATTAATGCAAAAGCTTTATGTATGGCAAGCGGAATGATTTCTCTTCTTGTATTTATAATAGATTTTAATATTTATTATTCTCTTGGTTTTAAAATGGCAGCTTGTGGGATATTTGGAGCATTTTTAGGAGCTAAGTTTGTTCTAAAATATAAAAGCACATCAATTAAAAAAATCTTTTTAATAATAGTATTTTTAACCCTTTCTAAGCTAAGTTATGAATATTTTATGAATTAAATACTTAACAATTTTTAAACCTTACACAAATTATCAAACCAAATTCCTATTTTAAATTCTTCTGCCCTACCCTTTAAAAACAAAGGAATTTGAAATAGGAATTTAAATAAACAATTAACTAAGTTTTACTCTAGTTTAAAGAAATTTAAGTTTTATAAAAGATGATTTAGCCTACACTCAAACATATCAAAGCAAGGTTTTTCATCATAAGCTCTATTTGTATTGCCACAACGATCAATTTCTACTCTAAACTTAAATTTTGAACCTAAATTATTATCAGTTGTCGTATATGAATACTCTAAAAATCCATCTTTTACATCAAATCCACCTTTAAAAAATACAATATCATATCCTCTGCTAGTTGATAAAAACAAAGGCCTTTCTAATAGTTTTTCTGAATAGTTTTTACTATTTATTTTACGTTTTTGAAGACTTTCTATATCAAATGATTTTAAATCATCAAAATCCTTTATCTCATCAAGGGTATAAAAATATATATGTTTTTTTATATATTCATAAGCAATATTTTTATAATAAGCTCTAGTTTTGTCTAAAAAATCATTCGTAGCTCTTTTTACAAGCTTATCTTTACTTAAAATCTCATTATCTTTTACACAAACCCCAAGTAAGTCTTTTTCATAACTACTTTTTAAAACATAGCTAAAATCATTAAAACTAGAATAATCAACAACAGTTCTAACAAAAAGTGCTTCAAAACTAATGATTATTATACTAATGAGTAAAAATTTTTTAAAGCTAATTTTTCTAATTATTTTAATAATTAATAAAATTAAAATCGTAAAAATTGCTAAAGATATTAAAGGATAAGCAGCATCAAAAAGCCTAAAAGCTCTCCATGCAAAATAAAAAAATTCTAAAAAAACACCGATAAAAATAAAAAATCCAAATAGTAAAGAAAGTAAAATTTGCATAGAAATTCCCCTAAAATAGGGAATTTTATCTATCTTCTAATTTGTAATTATTCACAAAATCAGCATTATTGATATTCTCAACACTTCTTCCACCAAAACCTATGTGAGATTGTGGGATTTCTTCTAGCATTATTACTATTCTTTCACGCTTTTTGCCTAATTTTGTTTCAAAATATTCGGTTAAATCTTTTATGATTTCTTCGCATTTTTCTTTATTTGGCATTGGCGCTGCTAGTTTTATATTAATTACTGGCATTTATTCTCCTTTGTAGATTTTTTTAAGGTTGCTTATTTTAGCACACGAATTTAACATTAAAAAATCAGCTATTATAAAGCTTAACATTGATTTTAAAACAACAGCCCCACGCACTCCAACGCAAGGATCATGTCTTCCATGTATTGAATCTTTTATAAGTTTTAAATCTTTATTTAGCATAGTTTGTTCTTTAAAAATTGATGGAGTTGGCTTAAAATGAGCCTTGATATAAATATTTTCCCCTGTGCTAATTCCGCCAACAACTCCGCCACTAAAATTATGTCTAGTATGCAAAAATAAAGGCTTGTTTATATTAGCTTTTGCTTCTTTAAATGATACAAAATTACTTGATTTTTTCACTATACTGCTTGTGGTGTTTGTATGATTTTCACTATTGCTAACACCTAAAATCTCATCATTTGCAAAAGAGCCATTCATTGAGCTTAGCTTTCTTCCTGCTCCAATTTCAACACACTTTACAGCATTAAGCCCCATAAATGCACTTGCAATTCTAGCATCTAACTTATCATAAAGCCCATTTCCTAGCCCTGCCATTACGCCAAATGCAGCAACACTTACACTAGCACCTACGCTATCATTATTATTTTTTGCTTTTATGATTTCATCTTTAAATAATTCTTTTATTAAATCATCGCCTAAGGCGTTAAAATCCTTAGCTAAAGCGTTTTTGTAATCATTTTCGCTAAATTTAAACTCATCTAAACTAACTCCACCAACCCCACAAATACTTGCATAAGTTCTTATATTAAATTCTTTTAGTATTAAATCTGCAAAACTTCCTGCAATAACCCTTGCAAGGCTTTCTCTAGCACTACTTCTACCACCCCCACGATAATCAAAATGCTCGTATTTTGCATAATAGCTAAAATCAGCATGAGCAGGGCGTAAATGCTCTTTATAATCTTTACTTCTAGTGTTGTTATTTTCTACTAGCACACAAATTGGAGCACCTGTGCTAATATCATTAAATACTCCGCTAATTATATTTATCTCATCAGCTTCTTTTCTAGGAGTACTAAATGCTCCGCCACCTTGCCTTAGCTTTAATTGTGAGTTTATATAATCAACATCAATCTTAATTCCTGCTGGATAATTATCTATCACAACGCCTATTGCTTTTCCGTGACTTTCTCCAAAGCTACTAAATTTTAAAAAACTTCCAAAACTATTCATCTTCTAATCTTTCTAGTGCTAATTTTGCAGCACTTTGCTCTGCTTCTTTTTTGCTATTTCCTATGGCTTTTGTAAATAATTCATCGTTTAAGAAAAGCCCTATTTCAAATTCTTTTTTATGATCAGGTCCTTTTGTGCTAAGGATTTTATATTCTGGTGTTTGTGCCATTATTGCTTGAGTTTTTTCTTGAAGCTTTGTTTTATAATCTTTTATAAGTTCTATATCAATCTTAGGAAAAACTTCATTTAAAATCTTTTCGCCAACTTCTCTTGCTTTTTCATAACCACTTTCTAAATAAATTGCACCTATTATTGCTTCGTAAGCATCTGAAAGTAAGCTTGGCTTTGCTCTTCCGCCGTTATTTTCTTCTGAAGTTGATAATTGTAAAAAATCTCCTATATTTAGGTATTTTGCAATTTTTGCAAATGATTTTTCATTTACAAGTGCAGCTCTTAATTTGCTTAAATCTCCCTCACTAAAATGTCCGAAATCTTTAAATAAAATATTTGCTACTATTAAATCAAGCACCGCATCACCCAAAAACTCAAGCCTTTCATTATGAGTTTTGCCAAAACTTTTATGTGTTAGTGCTTGATTTAATAAAGCTTCGTTTTTAAATTTATAATTTAATTTATCTTCTATCTCTTTGTATTTTGAATGTTTTTTTTCTACTATTACACCTTTTTCATACTCAAGTGCTTTTGTCCTTGCTAATTCATCGCACATTTCATTATAAGTATCGCCATTATGAGCTTTAACCCAAATTGCATTGATTTTATGTGATTTTGAAACTTCTAAATAATTTTTCCATAATTCAACATTTTTTTTACCCTTAAAGTTGGTTTTAACCCAACCGCTAAGCCACTCATTAATTCCTTTTACTACATATTGACTATCGCTATATAAATCAATTTCACAAGCTTCATTAAGACTTGAAAGTGCATTGATACAGGCACTTAGTTCCATAATATTATTTGTTGTAGAGCTTTCTCCACCACTATCTTTTGTAATTTTGCCATCATCTAATTTTATCCAAGCCCAACCACCTGCTCCTGGATTGTTTAGGCAACTTCCGTCTGTATATATAGTTATTTTTTTCATATTTTTATCCTTAAATTAGCTTGTAAGCAATCACATCTAAAGCACTGCGAACAAAACGGAGTGTAAAATAAAGAATGCGATGAACAATATTTGCATAAATAAAATTGATTGATAGAACTAGCATCTATTATTTTATCATCTACTTTTACTTGCTTATATGAAAAATTAGGAGAGTTTTTATAATTTTTTATAAATTCCAAATCCTTTTCATAATCATTTAAAACACATAAGCATTTATAAACTTCTATACAATCATTTATTTCATTTAATTTAAAGTGAATATAAGCAAGACTTAACAACGCTGCTTCATCTCTAGCACGATTTTTTAAAATTTTTAATAAATCTTGCTTAGCGTCATTTAACAAACCTAGCCTTAAATCACATTGTGCTAATAGATATAATAAGTCTTTATCATTGCTAAATTCATTTAATAAATTGATTAAAACTTGCTTACATTCTAAAAACATTGATGCTTTAAAAAATCCATTTGCTAAATTAAGCCTTTCATCAAAACTTAAATTACTTAAATATTTAGGCTCAAGTGCGTTAAAATTAGCAAGATATTTTTTAATATTTTTATTAGTTTGACTTTCTTTTAAACTTGCAAAGATGATTTGAGATAGTGCAATGATTAAAACAAGGCTAATTAATACTAAAATACCAAAAATAGGATTTCTATAATAGCTAAGTATTAAATCCACAAATATCCTTTAAAAAAAATTAATTAATTATACATATAATACTTTTATGATTACAAACGAGAGCATTCAAAGATTAAAAGAAAGTGTTAATATTGTTGATTTAATTTCAAATTATATTCCAGTGCATAAAAATGGTGCGAATTATATGTGCGTTTGCCCTTTTCATGCTGATAAAAACCCTAGTATGGCTATTCGTGAAAATGAAGGTTTTTTTCATTGCTTTGGATGTGGGGCTAATGGCGATGCTATAAGTTTTTTACAAAAATATAATAATTTAGATTTTATAGACGCTGTAAAAGAATTAGCAAATATGTATAACTTCGTTTTAGAAGATGATAAAAAAACAAAGGTCTATCAAAAAAACGATGCTTTAGTGGTATTAAATGATTATTATATAAGCGAATTAAACATTCGTGGGAATTTGATTTCGTATCTTGAAAAAAGAAAAATCACAAGAGATTTAAGAATTAAGTTTAATCTTGGCTACGCACCTAGCGCAAACGATACTTTAAGAGTATTGCAAAAAGCAAATATTCCTTTAGAAAATGCTCTAAATGAAGGAGTTCTTAAAAAAAACGAAAATGGAGTTTATGCTTCTTTTATAGAAAGAATTACCTTTCCTATTTATGATAATACAGGCTTTTTAATAGGTTTTGGAGGACGCACACTAAATCCACAAAATCCTGCAAAATATGTAAATTCCCCTGCTTCGGCTCTATTTGATAAAAGCACTATTTTTTATGCTTATCACTTAGCAAAAAACGATATTAATAAGCACAAAAGAATGATAATTTGTGAAGGCTATATGGATACAATTAGCCTACATAAAGCAGGTTTGACATATGCAGTAGCAGTGTTAGGAACTGCACTTACTAAACAGCATTTAAGACTAATTAAAAAAGATTGCTTTGTATCACTTTGTTTTGATAAAGATGGTGCAGGATTAAATGCTGCATTTAAAGCGGGTGTATTGCTTAGTGCAAATGGCTATAACGCCGAAGTAATAAGGCTAAAAACATACAAAGACCCAGGTGAATATATTGAAAATAACGAAGAATTAAAGCTAAAATCAGAATTAAACAATGCAATAAATATCATTACATTTTGTATTGAATATATATTCAAAAAAGAATTAGAGCTTGAATATTTAGATAAATTAAGCATAAGTAAAATTGAGCCATTTTTGATAAAACAAGCTTATTTAAAAGTCTTAGAATATACAAATACAATTGATAGTTTTTTAGCAAATACTCATCTTAAGATATTTTGCGAAAATTATGGGCTTGATTTTAATCTATTAAATGGAATAAAAGCAAAAGTTGTAGAAAAAAAACCACAAATTAAAAAAACAAGCAATATTCAAGAAGATAGAATAATTTATTTTCTAGCTATTTCTAAGGCAAATTTTAATGTTTTGATTTTAAGAGAATATTTTCAAAATCCACTAATTGATGATGTTTTAGACATGAACTATGCAAGTGCAGGACTAATTGAGTTTTTAAACAATTTTAGCAACGCACAAAAAATTGATAATATTTTAGTTTTTTTTAATAATTTAGCTAATTATTACGCAAGTTTTAATATTCTAAACGCTTCTTTATTTAAAAACTATGCAGCAGAGATTATAAAAAACTTAAAATTAATTCACAGCAAAGAAGGTTTAAAAAAGGCTTATCATTGTTTAGTTGAATTAATCTTAGTTCATAACAAAGCCTTAGATGAAGAAGAAAAAGAAAAATTAAAAGACTATATAAGAAAATTAGGAGAATAAATGAAAGCATTAGCTTTATTTAGCGGTGGTCTTGATAGTATGTTAGCAATCACTACCATTGCAAAACAAGGAATAGAAGTTGAAGCCATTCATATTGATACGGGATTTGGTGGAAGCAATTTTGAATTATTAAAACGCCGTGCAAATATGGCAGGAGCTAGCTTTAGAGTAGTTGATATTAGTAGTGCGTATTTGCAAGATGTTTTATTAAATCCAAAATATGGCTATGGAAAAGCTATAAATCCTTGTATTGATTGTCATGGTTATATGTTTAAGACTGCACTTTCTATGTGTGAAGATTTAGGAGCTTCTTTTGTAATTAGTGGAGAGGTTTTAGGTCAGCGTCCTATGAGCCAAAGAGCACAAGCATTAAATAGCGTTGCAAAACTTAGCGAAGATAAGGATAATAAGATTTTACGCCCTTTAAGTGCTAAATTACTTGCACCAACTTTACCTGAGATTAATGGCTGGGTTGATAGAGAAAAACTGCTTGATTTTAGTGGCAGGGGAAGAACTAGACAAATGGAACTTGCAAATATTTATGGATACAGCGATTATGAAAGCCCAGCTGGTGGGTGCTTACTAACCTTGCAAGCTTATAAAAACAAAATACAAGATTATTTAAAATACGATACTTTAGATAGTGAGAATGCCAAATTATTAAGATACGGAAGACATTTAAGACTACCAAATAATGCTAAGATGATAATCTCAAGAGATGAAGCAGAAGGCATAAAAATCTTAGAATTATTAGCAAATGAAAATGTAAAAATGAGCGAGATTAAAACAGGCTTAATCGGTGCGATTTCTTTACTAGATAATAATGCTAGTTTAGATGATATTAATCTTGCCTGCTCACTTGCACTTGCTTATGCTAAAAGTCCAGATGATAAAGAATGTGAGTTTAAAGGGCAAAAATATTTTGCAAAAGCACTCAGCAAAAACGACGCTAAAAAATACTTTATTGTTTAATGAAATTCCTATTTTAAATTCTAGAATTTAAAATAGGAATTAAAACAAAATTATTTTATAACCACCACTGCTTTTTTGCCATTTATTCCTTTGCTTAAATCATTTACAGCTAATGCTAAATCATTAAAATCATATTGAATAATTTTAGGTAATAATAATTCATTATTTAATGCTTTTTTAAATATATATTCTCCAAAATTAACTAATTCTTTAAAATCACCATCGTTTCCATACTGATGGATTGCTCCTAAAGCTATTTCATGCAAAGATGGACATTTGGTAAATCTTTTTGTTGGATTTTCTTCTACCCTTCCTAAAATCGCTACAATATGTCCATTATATTTAAGTAGTTTTACTAATTCTTTTGCGTTTGCAGTAGTATCAAAAATAGCAAAATAATCATCCCCAAAATTATTACAATTTGTATAATCATAACATTTAACAACGCCGTATTTATATAAATCATCATGATTTTTTACGCTTGCAACAGCACTAACAAATGCCCCTTGTTTAGCCAAAATAGAACAAATAATTTTTCCTACAAAACTTCCTGCACCATAAACTAAAATTTTTTTAGCAACACAACTTGGCACTTTTGCTATACTTTGCATAGCTGTAAGAGCTGCACAAGGCAAAGCTGCAGCTAAAGTAAAATCTAAATTTTGTGGCATAGGAATCAAAGCATTTACTTTAACTACCGTATATTTTGCAAATGAACCATCTTTTGTAAGGTCGGTGTGATAAGCATAATTTGAGCCTAATTTAATTAGTGGCGAATTAGATTTAATAGCTATTCCAGCACCATCAACACCCATAATTTGACCATTATGAGAATGATCAAAAATATTAAGCATTTTATAATCTACTGGATTTATCCCTATTGCTTGATTTTGGATTAATACTTCATCATCTTTTAATTCATTTATAGCTAAATCTAATTTTATAAGTTTATTATCTTGAAAACAAAAAGCTTCATTTTTCATTTAGCACCCTTTACGATTTCACTTAAAATATGCTCTTTATAATCTTTTAGATATTTTTCGCCTTGATTTTCTTTATGCACGTCATAGCAAGCAAAGGTTTTAAGTGCTTTCATACCCAAAAACTCAAGAGTTTTCATAATGCTTATACCAACTCCATCAATACCAACACCACCAAAAAACTGATTTTTATCAGTAAATGCTTCCTCAGGTGCATTCCAAGTCCAAGAAATCATAAATTTTTTATCTTGACAAAGCCCACCTGAGCCGTATTTTTTACTTGCATCGCTTCTACTTCTGCCATCATTTGCGAAAAGAACTCCAGCACCTTCTTGAAAAACTTTTGCAAAATATTCCCATACTATCCAAGGTGCATTCATCCAAAATCCTTGCACTTGAAAGATAATAATATCTGCTCTTAATATTTTTTCTACTTCAGTTTTTGGCTCATACCCTTCATCTATAATGGTTTGCTCTACTTTAAAACCATTTTCACTCAAAGTATCAAATGCAACTTGACAAAGACTTGCACTTAATTTTGCTTCTGAAAACCCAAAAGCTTTAGCACCATTAATAAGTAAAACATTTTTCATAAAATCTCCTTGTGTAAAAAATGAAAAAACATTATAATTTACACCTAATTTTTAGTCAATACGAATAATTTTGTTAGATACTAACCAAAAGGAGAGTGTATGGAAAAATGTCATCAAGATGAAAAATATATCGGTAAATGTGGGTTTTATTATACTTTAAGTCTAATTTCAAGTAAGTATAAAATGAGCATATTATACCTTTTGTCAAAACATAAAATTATAAGATACAACGAGCTTAAAAGAATGATAGATGGAGTTTCTTTTAAGAGTTTAACAAAAGCTTTAAAAGAGCTTGAAAGTGATGATTTAATAATTCGCACCGAATACCCACAAATCCCACCAAAGGTTGAATATAGCTTAAGTAAAAGGGGAGAAAGCTTGATTCCTATACTTGATTTAATGTGTAAATGGGGTGTTGATAATAGACAATAATTTAATTCCTATTTCAAATTCTTATAATTTTTTATTAGATATATAAGAGTTGCAATGAAGCTAATAATAAAAAATACTAATATCAGGCTTTGTTTAAATAAAAATATATTTATTAAAGCAACAAATATAAGTCTTATGATTAATTCTTTTTTACCTAAATTAATATTAAGATTTGTTTCATTATTACACAAGCTCAAAAACAATATCAAGAATAAAAAAGTAAAAAATATGTATATATTATAATCTGTAAAATAGCTTGAAGCAAACAAAATAAAAGGAAAAAATATAATTAAAATAAATACAAATTTTTTATACTTTTTCGCCCTATAAATAAGAGTAAAAATAAGTGTAAAAACTAATATTTCTGCTAAACATCGGTAGAATTCAGTAAATTTTATATAAACACTATAATCAATTAATAATAAACCATGTATAAAAAGCGATACTAAAGAAATAACACCCCAAAACTTAAAAAAGTCATTTTTGCTTAAATTCGCATTGAAGTTTAATAAGAACACATTTAAAAAAGTTTTTAAGAAGATATTTTTAAACATTTAAAACCTAAGCCCTACTTCTAAACTAGAAGTAGGAAAAATAAATTATGCTTTAATATCTACTAGATTTCCGCCTAATTCAGCAATTTTGTCATCTATTGCTTTTACAGCTCTTTCTATTGTAGCATTTGCAATATCATCATAACCTTTGCTAAATCCGCCTAGCATTTTATCAGCTTGTTTAAATCCACGCATGATACCTTCACGACCAGCTTTTAGTTTTTCTATATCATCTCCAGCACCAGCTAGAACAAAACCAGCTATTCTATCGCCTGTTTGCTTACTTCCCCAGTAGCCATCTTCGCTAATTAATTCTTTTGCTTTTGCAGGTGTTAAGTCTTGTAAATTTTCAAAACCACTTCCTAATTTACCTAAAGTTCCTAAGAAAGTACTAAGTTGCATTTCGTTTTTTGAAAAACTTGCGATATTTCCTTGAACGCTAAATTGAGTAGAACTTAATTGCATGCTTTGTGCTATATAAGCATTAGTAATATCCTTACCACTAACACTACTTAAGTCCCTATCTCCTAAGTCAATTCCTATATTTTTTAAATTGTCTTTTATTGCATTTCTTGCATCATCTTGAGTTTTTACGCTTTTTGGCATTGTAAAGCCACTTGAGCCAACTGAACTAATACTCATAATTTCTCCTTTGTTAAATTTAAATTAATATCGGATTAATTTATAAAAACTTTAATATTTTAACAATTATTATTAATTATGAGCATTAAATTTAATTATTTCTTCATCTCAATTGCACGCTTTAGCATTTGATCAGCTGTCGTAATACTTTTAGCATTTGCTTCATAGGCTTTTTGAAATACAATAACTTGAGTAAGTTCTGTGCCTAAATCAACGTTACTTTGCTCTAAATAATTTGATTTAATCTTATATGAATTAATTACATCATTATTTGCGTCTTTAAAAAATATTGCATTTCCACTATCAGGAGTGGTGCTAAACTCATTTTCGCCATTTTTATGAAGACCTTGCTCGTTTATAAAATTAAATATTGCAAACTTAGCAACAGCTTGAGATTTGCCATTTGTAAAATTAGCTAATATATTTCCTCTATCATCAATATTGTAATCTCTTAAAATACCTGCAGGATAGCCATCAGCCGATACATAACGCTCTATTTTTGCATTATCTATGCAAGTTAATCCATCATAACCGCCTTTATTATCCCCACCTGCTGTTCCTAGATTTAGATTAATTCCACCTATATTTGTTAGTTCATTGATTTTTAAAGAGCCATCAGGATTAAAAATAATATTTCCACTTACTTCTTCTAAAACATTTCCTTTAGCATCTTTTAACACAGCAGTAGCCTTAAAATCTAAATCTTTTATCGCTTGAATTTGCAAATCAATCTTTCTTATATTTCCATTTGCATCATAAGTTGCTATGTCAAATTTATTAATAGCTCCTACTTTTACACTCTTTACTTGCTTTGCGCTAAAGCTTTTTACATTTCCACTAATTTGTTTTTCTAATTCCCCAAACTCGTTTGCATAAGCTTCAATAGTTTCGCTTCCGCTCCCTCTATCAACTTCTAAAAATATTCTTGCATTTGGCTCTAAATTACTTGCTTTAAAAGTGCTTTTATTATCTTCTGCAAAAAGCTCAATATTTTTAATTTCTGTATATTCATCTACTTCTTTAAATTCATTGCTAAGATTTGCCTTAACATCTACATTTGTAGTTGCAATTGCATTCATAAAAAGTGTTTTTGGCAATTTTATAGGGCTTTGTGCATTTGGCTCATTTAGTTTAATATTTAAATCATTATTTGATATTGTATAACCAGCGTTTGAGCTAATATTTCCATACATTTGTTTAATATTATCATTCATAGTGCTTGCATTAAAACCTGCATTCATAGTGCCAAGCACAAATCTTCCAAAACTATCAACCAAATTATAATCAGCATCAATGTTAAAAGCACCATTTCTAGTGTAATAAGTATTGCCATCATAATCTTTTATGCCATAAAAGCCTTTTCCTTCAATAGCAACATCAAAGGTATTTTGACTTGCTACTAAAAATCCTTGCTTTTGAGAAAAAGTTGAGCTTAGACCACTTGCAGCAAGTCCTACTTGATTTGCTCCAAAATTATTAAGCCCACCAACATCAACTCCTGTTTGATAAAAAATATCTTTAAACTCAGGAATAGCAGCCTTGTAGCCTACTGTGTTAATATTGGCAATATTATTTGCTAATAAATCCATTCCGAAACTATGGGTTTTTACCCCGCTAACTCCGTTATAAAGTGAACGCATCATAGTTTTTCATCCTGAAATTGTTTAACTTCATCAAAGCTTATTTGTAAATCTCCAGCGTTTAAATAAGCCTTGCCATCTTCAAAGGTAACTCCGTCTATTTTAAAATATCCACTAGGAATTTTTACTATATTTCCATTTTCATCTTCGTATTCTGCAAGGAATTTGAATTCGCCCTTTTCTCTAATAGTTCCATCTTCATATCTTGTATCCCACAAGAAATTGTTATTTCCTTTTATAATATGGTCTTTACTTATAGTAAAACCATCAATTTGTTCGTATTTATCATTAAATACTCCAATTCTTACATCGCTAGGAGCACCGTTTGGAAAGTATAAGTTAAATGGTAAATCCACTGCCTTACCATCATGAGTAAAGCCATCTTTTTTAAGTATTGCCATTTTACCAACCGAATTAATCATTCCAATTCCAACGCTATTGCTAAGCAATTCCATTCTTTTTGCAAGTTCATCCATTGTTTTATTAGTTTTTTCTTGGGTTTCAAGTGCTGCTAATTGGCTTGTTTGAGTTAGCATTTTATCACTATCCATAGGGCTTGTTGGGTCTTGATGTTTTAACTCTTCAAGCAATAATCTCATAAAAGCTTCTTGAGAAATCTTAGCATTAGGGTTTGTTCCATCAGCATCTTTTAAAGCTTTAGCTTCTGCTTCTTGCTTTTTAATATCACTTGTATGAGTTGTATTATCTAAGCTAAATCCTGCATCTCTTTGCTTTTTGGTTAAATTATCTACATTTTGTTTTGATATGTCAGTTCTTACACTACTCATTGTATTATTCATAGGTGAAATTGCCATTTTCTTATCCTTGTTCAAAATAATTTATAACATATAGCAAAGTGTGTTCCACATTTAAAGATTTTTGGCAAAATGCGAAAAAAGGAGAATGAATGTTAAGTGAAATTATAAAAAATCACGAATTAAACTTATTTAATTTATACAATCTAAAAAATACAAACGAACACGAATTAAGCAAAATAATAAATAATGCCTTAGATGAATTAGGCTTAGAAAATAATGATTTAAACTTTAATTCTTTCTTATTAAGAATTATTGAATTAAACACTACAAATTATGAAAATACTTGCAAGAAAAATAATATTAATTTAACTCAGGCAAAAAACTTAGCTTATAAAATAGCAAAAGAATTTTATGAAAAAAGACATTTAGAATTAATCACAAATCTAAGCCCTTATTTAGATGAGTTTTATATAGATTTATTACATTTAGTGCATAAAATTGGGCTTATTTTTAATAGTATTCAGCCAAAATGGGATGAAGTAATTAATAAAAATAATGAGTTTTTTAAAAGCTTAGAAAATCCTTATGATTTTATTAAAAACAATAAGCTTTATTATCTTGATGAAAAAGGCGAAATCGCAACTAGGATTTACGCACTTGCTATTAATTTAGACACTAAACCAGAACTAAAACCATACTCTGAGTATTTTAGTGATGAGTTTAGAAAAATTAATGAATATTTTAATGAATTTTTTGCTAAAAATCACAAAAATGAGCCTTATATAAAATACCTTAAAGCCTTGCAAAATGCTTTAATGAGTAAAGAATTAAGCCTTAAGCCTTTTCAAGATGCTGAGATTGCTTGGATGGGGGTAAAAGACTTTATTCAAGTAGGACATTTCTTAGAATACTATGAAGATGCTTTTACTCACTCGGTTGCTCTTGAATGGGATATTAGAATTGATGATTCATATAATTTTAATAATGAAAACTTTGTAAATAAAATGAAGACAAGCCTAAATAAAATCTATGAAGATAGCAATATAAATTGTATAAGCGCATTAAATCTTAGCCTTGCAAATCTAAACAAAATAGAACTTCATATAAGCAAACCTGCGATTTATTACGGAGCTGAGCTAAATGGTTTATTTTCAGCTCAAGTTGTGCCAAATGATGAATTTGTATCGGCAAATTATGGCAAAAAAATCTTCGCATTTTTAGATTTTGTCTATAAAAAAGCAAAATCAAAACCAAAAACTATGCTAAATCAAAAAGTATTTAGCAAAGACTACAACGACTATACACAAAGCGTTTTAGATGATGAGTTTTTATGGAAAAAGATTTATGAAATTAGCACAATAGGACATGAAGCAGGACATATTTTCTTTATAGATAGCGATACTGAAAGTCTTATGAATAAAGATGGAGTATTTAAAAATATTGAAGAATTTAAAGCTAGTGCTGGTGGGGTGTATGATTTTTTAAATAACTTAGATGAAAAATATCAAAAGCCACTTTTAGCAAATATTACAAGCCGTGCAATATCTTTAATGGCTTATAAAAGCACTAAAGAAATAGAGCCTTATTATTGCGAAGGGCTTATATTTTTAGAGATTTTATTTAAAAGCGAAGTTTTAAAATTAGGCGAAAATACTTTAGTAGAAGTTGATTTAAATAGATTTAGTGAATTTGCTAATGAGTTTTTAAAAGTTTATTTAAATCTTGCTAAAACATATTTAAATAAAGAAAATGCGAATAATTTTTTAAAAAATTATGTAGTGTTAAAAGATTTAGAATACATTAGCAAAAACGAAAATATTGTAAAACTTGGCGATGAGTATAGAAGACTTTATGATGAATACGCTAATGTTTTAATAAAAGGAGAATAAATGAGTAATACCCTAATAATAGTAGAATCACCTAGCAAAGCAAAAACAATTTCAAAATTTGTAAGCAGTGATTACTCAGTAATCGCTAGTAAAGGTCATATTAGGGATTTACCTAAAAATAGGCTTGGAATTAGTATAGAAAATGGACATTTTGAGCCTGATTATGAAATAAGCAAAACTCATGCAGGTATAGTAAAAGAGCTAAAAAGCCTTAGCAAAGGTGCAAAAGTACTACTTGCAACAGATGAGGATCGTGAAGGAGAAGCAATTGCTTATCATCTTGCAAATATCTTAGGCGGCGATGTTTTAAGCTATGATAGAATTGTATTTCACGAAATTACAAAAGATGCTATATTAAACGCTATAAAACACCCTAGAAAAATAGATTTAAACAGCGTAAATGCCCAACAAGCAAGGCGTATGCTAGATAGAATTGTAGGCTTTAAACTAAGTGGCTTGCTATCAAGCAAAGTTGCTAGTAAGCTAAGTGCTGGAAGAGTTCAAAGTGCAGCCTTAAGATTAATCGTATTAAAAGAGCGTGAAATTAGAAATTTCGTAAGCATTGAATATTATGAACTTGATACTAAATTTAAACAAGATTTAGAAGTAGAATTAATAGAATATGAAGGCAAAAAAATAGCAAAAACAAGCCTAACTGATAAAGCCTTAGCTGATGAGATTTTAAAACATATAAAAGGTGCTAGATTTAGCGTAGATGAAGTAAATATAAAAGAGCGTAAAGATAGCCCAAAACCACCTTTTATGACCTCAACACTTCAGCAAGCTGCTAGCTCAAAATTAGGCTTTTCACCGAAAAAAACAATGATGTTAGCACAGACTTTATACGAAGGCGTTCAAACTCATGCAGGTTTTATGGGTGCTATTACTTATATGAGAACAGATAGTTTAAACTTAAGCGAAGAAGCAATTAAGGCTGCAAGAGAGCAAATTAACAAAGATTACGGAAAAGAATATGTTCCAAGCAAAGCAAGAGTTTATGAGACAAAAAATAAAGGCGCTCAAGAAGCTCACGAAGCAATTCGTGTAACTAATACAGCCTTTACTCCAGCAATTGCTAAAGAGTATTTAAAACCAGATGAATATAAATTATATAAGCTAATTTATGATAGATTTTTGATGACTCAAATGGCTGATGCAAGGATAGAAAATAATACGATTTATATCACAAGCGATAAGGCTAAGTTTAAATTAAGTGGAAGAAGAGTGCTATTTGATGGGCATTTAAAACTTAATGATGATGCTAGTGGAGATAAAATATTGCCTAATTTAAATAAAGGCGATGAAATGACTTTGCAAAGTGCTAAAGTAAAGACACTTCATACAGAACCACCTGCAAGATACAATGAAGCAAGTCTTATTAAACAGCTTGAAGAATTAGGCATAGGAAGACCTTCTACATACGCTCCTACAACAAGCCTTTTAATAGATAGAGATTATGTAAATGTTGAGAAAAAACAGCTAATTCCTAGTGAAAAAGGCGAGAAAATTATAGAATTTTTAGAAGAGCATTTTATGCAAATTGTAGATGCTAAATTTACTAGTACTATGGAAGAGCGTTTAGATGAGATTGCAACCCATGGGCGTGATTTAGATGAAGTTTTAAACGAATTTTATGAGCCATTTATTACAAAAATAAATGATGGAAAAACAAGCATTCAAAGTCAAAAACAAGTTGAAAAATTAGGCGAGAATTGTCCTGATTGTGGCAAAGAATTATTAATTCGTGAAGGAAGATTTGGCAAATTCATAGCTTGTAGTGGCTATCCTAAATGCAAATATTCAAGGAATTTAAACGAAACAGCAAACGAAACGAAAGAAGAAAAACCAAAAAAAGAAGTAGTAAAGCTTGAAGTTCCTTGCCCTAAATGTGGTGGGGATTTAGTGCAAAGATTTTCTAAGCGTGGAGCGTTTTATGGATGTAGCAACTATCCAAAATGTAATTTTATAAGCTCATATCCATTAGCTAAAGAAAAATGTGAATGCGGTGGAACCATGATTATTAAAGAGCTTAAAAAAGGAACATTTTTAGAATGCTTAGAATGTAAGCAAAAAACAAACAAGGAATAATTATTAACTTTTAGGAGTAAGTTGATGAAAAAAATTATCTTAGCTTTAGCCTTTTTAGGCTCAAGCTTAGCAAACGAAAGCGATATTTTGATGCTTGTTTATACTATGAATAAAAATAATCAAGCTGAAGCTTTAAGATTAGGCAAATACTATCCAAAATCACAAAAAGATAAAATGAATATAATGACAAAATGCCATGAGGGTGATTTGATATATTGCAATAATTTAGGCTATTTATATACAAATAGCATAGGTTTTGCAAAGGATAGTAATAAGGCATTACAAATCTTTACAAAAGCTTGTGAAAATAATTTAGCAATATCTTGCTATAACCTAGCTCAAATGACAAATAACAGTAATAAAAGGCAAGAATATCTTAAAAAAGCTTGTAAGCTAGGGGATAAGTATTCTTGTGATTTATTAAGCGAATAAATATAATTAGCTTAATAATTTTTGCTAACCAAACGATTTATTAAGCTAAATTCCTAACTAGCAATTCTTTTTATTTGTTTTAACAACTCTTAAGGACTATTACACCAAAATCAAATTATTTTAAAAATTATTATTTATGCCCTACTTTTACACAAAACAAAGGAATTTGAAATAGGAATTTCAAATCCAAATTATTCTTATCCTTAAAATTATTTATTTAGCTTTATTAACTTTTCATTAATGTGGGGGGGGGAATTACAATAGCCTTCTATTAAATCAAAGGAGTTGCTATGGATAAAAAATTACAATGAAATCAAACTAATTTATTTAAAAACAAAAATCTAAAAAATCAATTTAAAAGGAAAAAAAATGAAAAAATTATTAAACTTTAAAATTATGGCAACAAGCATAGCTATTTTATTAATATTAGTAATAGGTATAAAAATATTTACAGGAAATTCACACGAAAAAGACAATAGACCTCATAAGGAAATAATGGCTGAACTATATAAGGTTACTAATGAAGAAATTCAAAAAGAATGCATAGTAAAAAAAGAGGGATATTAAATAAATTAGATATAGAACCTATAGACTATACAAAACAAGAAGGATACATAAAACTAGGCAGTGAGCATTATGAGTTAACAAGAAACTTAGATAATAAGAAACATGAAAACTTTTTAGCGTCTTTACATAATAACCCATTTAAAACTTCTAAAGCACAACAAGAAGTATATAAAGCATATAAAGACTACAAGAGAAAAGCATTGTCTATACTGCTAGAGATACAAAGACGTTTAGAGCTTTTAAAAGACGTTTCTGAAGATAATTTATCAAAAAAAGCATCTAGTGAGGAAGTTAATAATTATATACAAAAAAGAGGACTTATAAGTTTATCACATAAAACAGAAAGACAAATTAAACTATATGAATGTCTTGAATAAATAAAAACAATTTTAAAACCAAACACAGAGCTCTATCTTTTGATATCTCTGTAATGTTTATTTAAAACCTAAAAAACAAAAAAATGAGATTAGACCGTCTTGGTATAAAACAAAAATTAAACCGACAAAAGAAGTAGACTTTAAACATTCAAAAACTATTATTTAAAGACTTTAAAAATTTATATAATAGCTTTTTAGTTCTAATTTAATCGTTTAAAATCTTGATTATAAATACAAACTTACTTTATGTTTAACCCTATTCTTTTATATAAAAATAAAAAATTTAAAATAGGAATTAGACTTTTGTTTAGGCTAAAATTAGATTTTATAATTCACACAAAATCTTAAAATATTTTAAAATCTGATTCGTAATTCTTTGATTATTCTAAATATCAAGTTATCTTGATATTTAGAATTTTATAATATATTTTCAAAATTAAATTATTTTAAAGGATTTTTTATGGAATTTTCAAACGAAAAATTACTATCATTTTTTTATGAGTTTTTGTTTTTAACTGCTGAAATAAGCTTTTTATTTATTTTTATCAATATGATTATGTTTTATATTAATTCAAGATATAGCTTTAATAAATATTTAAAAAATAATGTTTTTTCATATTTTATAGCAATATTTTTAGGCTCAATTACTACTTTTTGTTCTTGTTCAACTATACCTGTTTTTAATTCTTTAATTAAAAACAATATTAATCACGGAGTAGCTAGTGCTTTTTTACTAACTTCGCCATTAATTAATCCTATGCTAATTACTATGCTACTTAGTGCATTTGGTTTTAGTATAACTTTTTATTACATAATTTATATAGTTGTATTTGTATTTATTATAAGCTATTTAATAGGTTTAATACCTGCAAGATTGCTATTAAAAGATATTGTAACTAAAGAATTTCAGTTCAATCAAAATGTCAAGCTTAATTTATATGAATGTCTATACAAATCTTTAAAATCATATAAGGATATTTTTTATTATGTATTAGTTGGCATGTTAATAGGTGCTTTTTTGCATAATTTTATGCCTGTTGAGTTTATTAAAGATTATTTATCTAGTTTTGGAATTTATGGTATATTTTTAGCTAGTTTTGTTGGTTTATTGCTTTATATACAAACTTGCTTGATTATTCCACTAGGAGTAACTTTAATAAATGTCGGGTTTCCTATCGGTATATTTTTTAGCTTTTTAATAGCTGGTGGCGGGTGTTCTTTGCCTGAACTTATACTTTTAAAATCAATGTTTAAAACTCGCATGATGATTATATTTATACTTAGTGTTCTTGCTATGGCGAATGTTTTTGGGGTATTATTATATTTATTTTACTAAGGATTAAGATGAAAGATTTGTTAAATTACACAGCAGCGATAAACGATGAAACAAGACTTAAAATAATGGCTTTTTTAGATATTCATAAAAAGCTTTGTGTTTGTGAGATATGCGAGAGTTTTGATATGATACAATCTCGTATTTCAAGGCATTTAAAGATTTTAAAAGACGCGGAATTATTAATTGCAAGTAGAGAGGGGGCGTATATTTTTTACGAGATAAATTATGATAATTTTCATACAAAACTAACATTAGAATTACTAAAAAATAAAAACATTAAGCTACCTATTTTAAAGAAAATTGAATGCTAAAACAAAAAGAATTTGAATTAGGAATTAAAACTAAAAATATTTAAGAATATCTTTGTTTTCAAGGATATTTATAGGTATTTTTAGCATATTTATTATAAGGCTTCTTGCTAATTTATTTTATTATTATTACTTGCTTTTATTTTTAATAAATCTTCAAATAAATTTAAGTAAAAATTATTTTTAAGACTAATAATAATTGCTATTTGTAAGTTTTGCCTAAAGTAAAGTTTATTAATTTTAGCTAATTTAATCTGCGTTTTAATTCCTAGTTTATAAGAAATAAAAATTATAAGAATTTGAAATAGGAATTTGAATTATAAATCATAATTCAAATTCTTAGGCTTTATTTTTTAATTATTACTTCGTATTTATTTTTTTCTTTTTCTTCTTTTAGTGCGTCTGCAACTTTTTTAGTTCCTAAACAAGCATAACTATCACCTAATTCGCAACCTTTTTTATAATATTTTAAAGCCAAATCATAGCTAAACTCAGCCCCATTCCCGCTAAAATGCATATCTCCTAACTTCGTGCAAGATTTTGCTAAAGGAGAATATTTTCTATCACAACCTTTTAAAAGGCATCTTTTTGCTTCTTTGCCATTTCCTACTTTTAAATACTCTATCGCATACATATAAGCTTTATCTTTATCAGCTCCCATAGGGCAAGTTGATGGGAGCATATATCTTTTGCCATTTCTAACATAATAAGTATTATATGGGTCATAAGTGTTATTTGAGCTTATATCGTTTGGATTATAAGAGTTTTGATTATTAGTATTTGCTTGATTTTGATAATAATTATTTACGATATTTTCTATTCTTTGCTTTGCATTTTTTGTAGCATTTACTTTATTGCAAGCCACTGAACCTTTGCAAGCTTTATTATAATATAAAAGCGCTTTGTCAAGATCGGTATTAACACCATCTCCCATATAGTATTTATCGCCTAATTCTTCACAAACTTTATAATTTTTATTATTGCAATCTTTCTCAAGGTTTGTTAAATTGTTTTGATTATTTGTAAAAAAATCTTGATTATTCATAAGAAAATTATGAATTTTGCTTAATTTATCACAAGAAGCACCATTTCCACTTGCACATTCTACTTGATATTGTTTAATAATTTTAGCAATAGCCTCTCCTTCATTTGCCATTGTAAAAATACTAAATAAGCTTAATAAAAATAATTTTTTCATAATATCTCCTTGTTATTTTAAATAAAAATTAAATATTATAAAAATATTATAAATATTTATTAAATAGCTTTTTATAAGCAAGCGCTTATAAAAAGCCTAATTTTAATCTAATTTCTTTCCTAGTTTAAAGCCTAAATCTTCTAAGATTTCTCTTAATTCATCTTCATCATGATCGGTTATGATTACTTTTAAATCATCACTAAAGCTAACATTGTCTAATTCATTTTTAATTTTATTTACACAATGAGAGCAATTTACATTAAATATTTCATATTTACTCATGTGCTAGCTCCTTTTAATTGTTTTCCGTATTTAGGGAATTTTAATTTCTTAATCGCTGTGCTTTCAATCTGTCTTACACGCTCACGAGTAATTTTAAGCTCTGTTCCTATTTCTTCAAGCGTTCTATCACTTTCGTCTTCTGTTAAGCCAAAGCGTAATTTAATAACGGTTTTCTCACGCTCGTTTAATTGTTCTAAAACTCCGTTAATTTGCTCTTTTAAATCTTCTTTTAAGATATGCTCAAGTGGGCTAATGCTACTTCTATCTTCTACGCTATCGCCAAATCTTCCATCATCATCACTTCCAACAGGAGCATCAAGGCTAACAGGCTCTTTTGCAATCTTCATAACTTGCTTAACCTTATCTTCACTCATTCCGATTTCTTTAGCAATTTCATCTATTGTTGGCTCTTTTCCACATTCTTGAACACGCTTTTTGCTAAATTTATTAATCTTATTAATAGTATCAATCATATGAATTGGAATTCTAATAGTTCTAGCTTGATCAGCTACTGCACGGCTAATTGCTTGTCTAATCCACCAAGTTGCATAGGTTGAGAATTTATATCCACGCTTGTATTCAAACTTATCAACAGCCTTCATAAGACCGATATTTCCTTCTTGAATAAGGTCTAAGAATGCTAAGCCACGATTAGTGTAGCGTTTTGCAATACTTACAACTAATCTTAGGTTTGATCTTGCCATTTTACCTTTTGCAGTATCGCTAATATTTTTACCACGCTTAATTTGCTCTAAAATCTCTTTTAATCTTTCTTTATCCATATCAAAGCAATTTTCGCTAGCTTCTTTTGTCTGGAATAATTTCTTAATTTCCATATATGTGCTTACCATTGTGTTTTCAAGTGCAAGTTCAGCAATTTCTTCTTTGCTTAGATTTGTGATATTATCTAAGATTTTTTTATGTCTTTCTTTTAGTTCATCACTAAACATAGGTAAGCGGTATTCTAAGCGTTTTAATTCTTTATCAAAATCTACATCACTTTTTAAAACAGTTTCCATAGATTTTACAATTTCATTTATTAGCTTAGAAGTTGGTCCAAGTGCTAATAATTTTTCTTTTAAAATATTTTTCTTAAACGCAATATTTATATGATTTTGTAATTCATCTTTGCTAAGTTGTTCTTTATGTGAGCTTTTTAGCCATTCTTTTTTAGCTTTTTCTAAAGCTTTAAAGCTTTCTATTACTTTGATTGCTCTTTTATCTTCTTTTAAAGATTTTGCTGGCTTTCTTTCTTCATCGCCATCTTCAAGCTCATCTTCTTCTAATTCTTCTTCGTTTTCTTCTTCGTCATTATCAAAGTTTTTAAATAGCTCTTTTACACGACGCTCACGATTAATTAAAGCATCTTTATAATCAAGTATGAAATCAATCAAATAAGGAACGCTACAAAAAGCATCAATAATTATGTCTTCTCCTAGCTCAATTCTTTTACTGATTTCTACTTCTTCTTCTTTGCTTAATAAATCAATTTGACCCATTTCACGAAGATACATTCTAACAGGGCTTTCACTTCTACTGATTTCGCTTAAATCATAATCCTTGCTTAAATCACCCTCAAGCTCGTTTTCTCTTAATAATTCTCTTTGTTTTGCTCGCTCTTTTGCTTCTTTTAGATTTCTCATTTTAGCAATTTCTGCTGAGCTTAGAAGATTTACATTATATTCTTTTACTAGATTTTTAATAGTTTTTATATTTGCTGCTGTTGGAGCTTTTTTAAATAACTTAACTATCATTTCATAGGTTAAATAATCATCTGTATTGTCCTTAAACAAAACCTCTAATTCTTTATCTAAATCTGCCATTTTTGCTCCTTTTTGAAAAAACTTACATTATACAAAAAATTAATAAATTAAGGATTATTTAAAAAAGAATTTGAAATAGGAATTTCAAATCAAATTCATATTTCGTAATTCTTAAAATTAAAAGCTATATCCAAGTGAAGCTCTGAATGAATAAGAATCAAAATCTTTATTTAATAAAGTTTTTGATAAATCAAAATAAAGATGCAAATTATCTTTTAATAAAAAGTGAGTTTTGATACCTAATTCTAAAGATTTATGTTTATTAAGCTCTAAGATTTCTTTAGAATATCCATCTCTTAAAATCATTTCTCTTTGTTTTGAGAGTTTTTGATAATAATTTGAGCTAAAAGCTAAATCAAAATCGTAAGTTTGATAAATCAAATCAAAGCCTAATTTATAATATAAATTATTTTGTTTTAATAATTTAACCCTTATATCTTCATTTTTAAACTTTGTCTTAGGAAAATACTCAAAAATCATTGCAATATTTGGCTTAAACATAACAAGATTATCGTATATTAAACCAAATTCTAGCTTTGTATTAGCGTGAAAATATTTACTATCTAAAATTCCAAAATCATCAAGGTTTACTTTATTTGTGTGTTCGCTATACTTAAAATCTGTGTTTATATAATAATCTTTAAAATCAAAATTAGCATATATTCCACCACCTTTGATTTTGTGATAAGTGTTTTGCGTATCAAGTTTATATAAGAAAAATCCTAAATTATTATTAACATTAAAATAATCATTAAATTTATTAAACTTTAATAAAGTCATTTGATAATTATCATCGTTTATATCACCACTATGATATTCGTAATTAAAAGAATCTTTATTAATATCATCAAAATTAAGTCTTAAAATAGCGTAATTTAATAATTCGTTTTTATAAAATTTGTCCTTAATATTTGCTATTATTTTTCTATCTACGCCAACTTTATTTAAGGCTGAATCAAAAGCATAAATTCTATCTTTGCTAACATTTTCAAAAATATTTTTATATTCATCTTTAAATAATTCGTTTATATCGCTAATTCCTAAAGAATTAAAATCTCCTATACCTAATAAAAACGCTCCGTTTTGATTAATCTTAGCTACAAGCTCTTTATCAAAACCAAAAACACTAAAGCCTTTTATAGTATAAAGCGAAAAATCATTCATAATATCTTTATTAGTTTTAGCTAATAATATAGGATAAAAACCTGTGCTTGGGTCGTAATTAAGAATTTTAATTGAGTTATTTTCTCCATTTATTTCTTCGGTAACTACGATAGAACCACTAAAACCATCGTTAAAATATACTACAAACTCACTATCTTTAGCATATAGTTTTTTAGTTCTAAAACCACCATAAACTTGAGAATTATCCACTACATTTAAGCTATCAAAATTCATATTAGTTGAATTAAGCAAAGTATGACTTGCTAAAAAATTTCTAGCATTTATAGAATTATTTACTACCTTACTATAAGCAATCTCATAATCTCCACCATCTAAATCATTGCTAAAAAATGAAGCGTTTGCGTATAAATACGCATTATTAAATTGAGTAATCTTACCTGCAAAATAACTTTTATAAGCACTTAAATTATCATAATTTTTTATTTCTTGAAAATCTGAATACATACAATCAAGATTTAAATGATTTTCTAGACTATTTTGAAAATGTAGCCTTGCTCCTATAATATCGCCTTTATTAATAGTTGGGCTAGCAAAGGTTATTTCATTTCCTATTATCCAACCTTCTTCATAGTTTTCAACTTCGTCTTTAAAATTAACATAATCTCCTAATATCATTGAATTGTTAAAGACTTTTTGAAACTCCATAGTTTCGCCTGAAATAGTGCTTTCTAAATTATTATTTAAAGTCGCATTAAAGACTAAATTTTCACCATTAATAGTATCGTTATTATGCACTTCGCCATTAAAAGTAAGGTTGTTTCCATCAATTACTGAATCATTAACCACTTCGTTAAATTCTGCACCACTGCCTACAAAAATATAAGAATTATCACTATTTGTAACCTTACCATTAAAGTTAAGATTACTACCTGATATTAAACTATTAGATTCGTTTAAAACTTCTCCATCAAAAGTTAGATTATCTCCGAAAATCCAACCATCATAATAATTTATAAAATTATTAAAAGTATTAAAATCTCCGTAAATTAAGCCAAAATTATGAGTATTTGCAAAATAATTACCACTACCTTCAATAATACCATCATAAGTATTTGTAAAAGTATTGTTAATATTAGTATCCGAGCTTAAAAAATATCCATTATTTATAAATTCATTTACAATATGACCTGAGCCTTCAAAAAAGCCATCATTATTTACAATATTAAACATAGAGCCACTGCCACGCAAACTAGCTCCATAATTATTATTAAAAGTTCCTAAAAACTCATTATTATCGCTACTTATAGTGCCGTTATTATTAACTTCTTCGCTGGTTTTAATAGGGGTTGTAATTTCGTCGAACTCATCAATATCTAAAGCAAAAATATAAGATAAGCTTAGTAATAAAATTAAATATTTTTTAAACAATTTGCACCTTCAAAGAAAATAAAGCTTATTATATTTTAAAAATAGCTAATATTTTTATTTTTCAAATTCCTATTTCAAATTCTTGAAAAATAAAAGGCAAATAAATGCCTTTTAAAATCTATAACTTATGCTAAATCTAAAATCTCTTCCAGCTTCCCAATCAGCACTCTTAGCACTTTTGTAGCTTCTTTTGTAGTGTGAAAAATATAATTTATTAAAAATATTATTAACACTAAAACCTAAATCAAGATTTTTATTAACTTCGTAATTTACATAAAAATCATGCTTTGCATAAGCTGGTTTAATATAATCATCTACTAAAATAGAACTAAAATAAATTAAATCATATCCGAAAATGAAATTTTGATATAAATATTCAAGATTTAAAGTATATTTATCTCCTGCATCACTATAAGCTAAAGCATATCCAGCTCTTACTAAACTATCTTTTTCATCATAAGTTCTAGCTCTTGAATAACCAAGCCTTGATTTAAACTGCTTGTAGCTAAAAATTGCTTCTAAATCAACTCCATAAATATTATATTTTCCACCATTTAGCCTTGTATAATATCCACCTGCTTCGCCAATTCTTTTAGTCTCTTCTCTAATTAGGTTTTTGTAAAATCTATTATAGTATTTTGCACTTGCACCCATAGTAAAATCATTTATTTCTTTAAAATAGTCAAGCCCGAACTCATATCCATAACCACTCTCAAATTTTAAATCTTCATTTGTTTTTAGCTTTGCTCTATTTTCACGCAAAACAATCATTTCAAGTGGGTCAATTCCTTTAGAAATCTTAGAATATCCTGCATAAATTGAAAAATCTTTAGAAAAATTATATTTAAGTCTTGCAGCGTAATCAATTGAATTAAAATTATGCTTTATTCTATCTTGATTTAAATTAGCAATTGTATTGATTTTATAATTATTAAACTTAGTTCCTAAAATCAAATCAAAATCTCCTAAACTCATCTTATCTTGTAAAAACACTGAAAGAGTTTGGGAAATATCATTTGAAGCTGGTGTGAATTTTTCATAAATTGCTATATCTTTACTTAAATTATATTTATAATAATTATTCTTAACATAGCTTTGGGTATTAAAATATTCAAGCCCGTAAGTAAAAAGATGAGAAATATCAAATGTTTTTAATTCACTTTTATTATCAAGATATAATCCATAAGTTTTAACTCCACCTTTTAGATATTCTAAAACATCTTCTTTTAATAGGTTTTTTTGCTTCCAGTTATCAAGCTCAAGCACTCTATTTGTATAATAAGTCTTAAAATTAAGATTTATATATTCATCTAAATCATAATTATAATCAAGCACAAAGGTATTTCTTCTCATTTCTTGATTAATCAAATCAAATCCCCTTGTCCCTGCACTAATTAAGTTAGCTCCTTGATAATAATCATAGGCAACACTTCCAGCCCATTCAGGCACTAATGGATAATCGCCTTTATACTCAACATTTTCATAACTTATATTTAAATTATGCTCATCTTTAGTATATCCACCCTTTAAAAGATAGCTTAAATTATTGCCTTTTCCACCACTTTCGTGCTTTAAAGCATCTTTTGAAAAGCTATGGTTTTTATGATTTATATAAGCTAATAAATGTAAGCCATTATCACTTTTGCCATAAGTTTGCAAGCTTTTTTGCCATTCTTTATTATTACTTGCAAAGCTTGTTTTAATCTTTGCTCCTAAATGCTCGTTAGATTCAAGTAAATCAAGCGCATTTAAGGTATTAAACTTAACACTACCTGCTAAAGATGAAGAAATAATATTTAAATTATCAGTATTTATCTCAATTGCTTTTAAAATATCAGTATCAACGACTAAATCGGCTGAGTGATGCCAATTATTTCCAACTTGTCTTGCACCATCTATGCTAATATTTACTGCCCTATCACTCATTCCACGCATAAATATTTTTTGATTTAAATTATTTGTCCCACCTAAATAAATGCTAGGAAGGTTTCTTAAAATATCTCTTGTGCTTGTTGTGTTTTTGTTTTGAATGCTAAACTCATCAATGGAATTTGATTTTACATTTATTAAATCAAGTTCAACATTAGCATAAGCACCCCCCCCCATTAGCAAAATTGCTGCGATACTAAAACGAAACATAAGTTCTCCTTAATTAATAATAAAACCAAGCATTAAAGCATTTTATTATTAATAATTATTTTCATTTTAATAATTCAGCAAGATAATCATAAAATTTTTTAGCCCTTGCAAGGTCAAAAAAAGCATGATGAAAATTAGCATAAATTACTAATTCTTCATTATCTTTTAAGCTTGTAAATATAGGTTGATAAAACTCAAAGCCATTTTTTAAATGCAAAGAAAAAGAATCAAAATACCCCTTAAAACTTGATACATAAAAACAATTAATATCACTTTGTTTTAAGCTAAAAGCTAAAGGTGATTGCAAAAATAATTCATAATCTTTTTCATAATTTCTTACAAATTCTTCGTAATTACTAGAATAATTTGTAAAAGTATTTACAATTTCTTGATTTTTTTCTAAAACATACGCAGGATTTAACACATTAAATTCTATTATTTCACCATTTATTACGCTTAATTTTAATTCTTTTGTATCATTTACAACCTTACTTAAATTAAATAAAAAATCCACATTTTTAAGCTTTTTGATTTTAAATCTTTTGCTTACTTCAAATCTACTATTTGCACTGCTTGTATAAACCTTAAATTTATCTAATTCATAGTTTGATAAAAAAGCTTTTTTATACATTTTAAACCTTTTTTATGATTTCGTAATTCCTATTACAAATTCCTTCTGCGATTTCTTTAACATGGCTTATTAAAATCATAGAATTTTCATAAGCTTGGCAGTGTTTTATAAATTTCTTTATAGCATTTTTATCAAGTCCAGCTTCTACTTCATCTAAGATTAGCAATTTTGGTTTTACAAAAAATGCTCTTAAAAGTCCTATTATTTGAGCTTCTCCACCACTTAGTTCGCTTGGATATTGATACAAAATCTTATCATCGCTAAAAAAATCATAAAATAATTCATCATTAAACCTAACATTATAATTTTTACAAACCATATCAAAATGCCATTTAATATTTTTGAATGGATTTAGGGCTGATTTTTGATTTTGCATTATTAAAATCAAATCTTTTCTTATCTCTCTTTTTTCATTATATGTTAGGTTTTTTAAAGATTTTTGATTAAAAATAATATCTCCATCATTAAAATTATCAAGCATTGCAATGATTTTTACTAAAGTAGTTTTTCCGCAGCCATTTGCACCTTTTAAGTTTAACTTATCGCCTAAATCAAGCTTAAAATTAATATCTTTAAAAACTTCAAAAATCGTAGTTTTTGAATAAAAATGCTCTTTTATTTCAAATCTTTTTGATAAGTTTTTAATTTCTAGCAAGAGAGTCTCCTTTAAATTCATAAATCTCATCACAAAGGCTTAAAAATCTTTTATCATGGCTTGTTAAGATTATATTTATATCAAGCTCTTTTAAATATGCCATTATATTTATAAGGCTTTTTTCATCAAGACCAGCGCTTAATTCATCTAAAATTAATAATTTTGGCTGTTTTACTAAAGCCATTATTAAACTAATCTTTTTAGACTCTCCTATGCTTAATTCATAAGGATTACTATGCCAAACATCTTTTAAATTAAACTTTTCGCAAAAACTTAAGGTTTTTTCTTTTACATTGCTTATTTTTCTATCTTTTGCTAAAAACAGCATTAATCTTCCTATATCAAACAAAGGATTTAAAGTGCTTTTTGCATCTTGAAAGACTATGCTAAAATCATCTATATTTTTTTCTTTTAATAAATCGTGATTTAATACCATAAATTTATTAGCTCTTGTATTTACTCCCATAAACTGAAGTAAAAAAGTGCTTTTTCCTATGCCATTTTCTCCGATTATGCCTATTGTTTTTGCATTTGTTGTAAGGTCAATATTACTAAAAATTACTTTGTTATCTTTAATACAACTTGCGTTTTTAATATCAATCACTTTATTTCCTAATTATTGAGCTTAAATTATTTAAAGAATATATAAGCAAGAACAAATATATCCCTGGAGCTAAAATCAAATGATAATGTCCTAAATAAATACATTTTGCATTATCATTTAGCATATTTCCTATGCTTGCTTCATAAGGTTTAAGACCAAGTCCAAAAAAGCTAAGCGTTGATTCGCTAAGTATGATATGAGCTACATTTTGTATAAATAAAACTAAAATTATATTAAATAAAACAAAGCTAATTTGCTTAAAAATATCAAATTTACTAGCTCTAAAAATAATTAAGTTTAAAATATAATCTTGTTTTAAATATGTGCTAAAAAATACATTTAAAGTTTTAGAAGTAATCGCAAAATGTGTAAAACCAAATAATAATATTATTGTTAATTTTCCGCCATCAAATAAGCTTTGTATAAACATAATTAAGATTAAAGATGGAGTTGCTATTAATAAATCAAGGATTTTTAAAATTGCATTTTTGAAGAAAAACTGCATAAAAATAGCAACAATAACTCCTATTACACAAGCAAGTAATGATGAAAATATTCCTATTTGAAGTGATGAATTGCTTGCATGTATTAATTCAACTACAACATCTTTTCCTAAAAAATCCGTCCCAAAAATATGCTCTAAGCTAGGATTTGCGAACATATTTGCAAGATTTATTTCAGGTCTTTGTATAAAAAAACTAAGCATTGAAAAACAAATACAAAAGACTAAAATCAAAATATTAAGTATTTTCATAAAGCCTCTTTCTTTGCAAAAATTATTTTTTCTAAAAATAAAGCTAGAAAATTAAAAAAACTAACAATAAAAAAGCTAACAATTATCAAAACCAAGCTTAATGGATAATCTTTAAAAATCAAAGAATCAATAAACAAACTTCCTATTCCAGAATAAGAAAAAACTTTTTCAATAATATATGAACTTCCTAAAAGCCCTATAAAATTAGCACTAAAATATCCAAAAATAGAGCTAAAAGCATCATAAATTATAAAAAAATAAACTCTTCTTCTTTTAAACCCCATTAAAAAAGCAGCGTTTATGTAAGGCTTATTTAGAGTTTGTATAAAGGTATTTTTGCAAAAACTTACCAAAATTCCAAGACCACTTAAAATAAGCGCACTAAGTGGTAAGATTAAATGATGCAAATAGTTTAAAAAAGTTGGATTTTGAATATCATTTGATAAAGAACTAGGAAAAAGCTCAAGCCAAATGCTAAAAGTTAAAATCAAAAGAATTCCCATATAAAAACTAGGCAAACAAAAGCAAAGCATTAAAACAAAATTAATGCTTTTATCAATTAAACTTTTATTCATTAATGCAGAAATTAATCCTAATAAAATCCCAAAAACTAGCATTAAAAATCCGCCGCCAAAGATTAAAACAATAGAATTAAACAATCTTTCTTTAATTAATAAAAATATATTTTTATCGCTTGTTAAAGACTTTAAATCAAGGCTTATTAAACCTTTTAAAAACTGAAAATATTGATAAAACAACCCTTCATTTAAACCAAGTCTTTTAAGCTCATTATCTATGAAAGATTTTGATAATAATATGGATTTATTTGCATAAACTGCACTACCATTTGTGTAATAAATCAAACAAAATAGCACAAAGCTAAGTATTAAACTAAGTAATACAAAACTAAGTGCTTTTTTAATAAAATAAATCATTATTTATCTTCGTAATAAAAATCTTCTATTCCGTATAAATATCCGTTTCCATGGTGTCCTAATGCGTGGTTTTTAACACCTTTTAGATTTTTATTGAAAGCAATTACATAATCTATATAAGCTAAGAAAACATAAGGAGGATTGTCCTTTAATGCAAGCATAGCTTTTGTGTAATATTCATTTTTTTCTTTTTCATTATCGGTAATCCTTGCAAGATTTAAGTATTTTGAAACTTCTGCATCATCGTAATGATTATAATTTAAACCATTTTCATTAGTTTCTACATCATATTCTTTAGAAAATACTCTGTAAGTATAAAAATCAGCACCATAAACACTACCCCAACCTATCAAAAAGCTATCAACCTTGTCAATCTCAAAACTTCCATGCTCTTTAGCATAAACATTTGCACTAATTCCAACTTTATCTAATTCTTGCTTAATATAATAAGCCATTTGAGTGCGTAATAAGTCAAAGTTAAATGTATAAATATCAAAGCTTAAAGCCTTACCATCTTTATCATAAAACTTATTGTTTTTTAATGTATAACCTAAATCAATTAACTTTTGTTTTGCCAAATCTTTATTGCAAGTGCTATAAGCAATATCAGTTTTTACTTGTTTTTCAATAGGATTATTTGCAACACTGCCTAAGTTATTTAAAATACCTTTCACTAAATCTTCTTTACAAATAGCTAAATCAATAGCTTTTCTAAAGTCCTTATTATGGAATTTTTTCATATTAAACATTAAAGCTCTATAATCATTTGAAGGCATAATTTGATAATTTACCTTATTATTTTTAGCTAATTTATCTAAAAATATAGGAGCAACGATAGAAATATCTAATTTATTATTTTCTAACTCAAGTGCTACTAGGTTTGGGTCTTGAATAAACTTTAAAATAACTTCTTTTATATGAGCTTTATGCTTATAAAATTTATCATTTGCAACTAATTTAATATATTCGCCTGATTTTCTTTCTACGAATTTATAAGGACCAGTTCCTACTGGATGCTTGTCAAACTCATCAAGACCGATTTTTTCTACAATATGCTTTGGCATAATTCCTAAGCTAAGAACTTCATAAAAGCTAGGATATGGGTGTTTTAAAGTTACTTTAAAGCTTAAATCATCAATTTTGCTAATTTCTTTAATATCTAAGAAATTGCCTAAAACTTCTGAATTGAGTTTTTCATCACGAGCAAGATTAAGAGTATAAATTACATCATCACTGCTAAGTTTTGCACCATCGTGAAAATAAACATCATCTCTTAAAGTAAAAGTATAAACCAAGCCATCTTTTTTTACATCTTTTACCAAATCTTTTTCTAATGTATCATTTCTATAAGAAAATAAGCCATTAAAAACTAAACCTAGCATTACGTTATGATCTTCATCATAAAGTGGATTTAGCCTTTCGGTTTCGTTTTCTACCCCTACAACTAAAACATCTTTAGCATTTAAACAACTAAAGAGTAAAACAAAAATAAAAAATAATTTTTTAAACATCTTCTCCCCTTAAAAATAATTTAAAGTTTTATTATAATAAAAAAAAAAAAAAAAAACGATTAATACTTTTTTAAAAAATTATTTAATTTTTTATTTAATTTAACTTTTATAAAACCTATTTCAAATTCTTATTTTAAAAACAAGAATTTGAATTCGGAATTTAATCTTTTAAATAGTCTAAAACTAAAGTAGAAAAATATTTGCTAGCAAGCAATAAAACTTCATCATTAAAATCATATTCAGGATGATGAAGGTTCGCACTATCGCCATTGTTTATGAAAGCATAAGTTCCTTTTACCTCATCTAAGAATGCTGAAAAATCTTCGCTACCCATTAAATGCGGATGATTAAACTCGCAATCATTTTCACCAAATGATTTTATAGCTGCATTTTTTGCAATGTCGTAAGCTTCATCATTATTTATTGTTGCTTTTATATTTTCTGCTCTTTTAACATTTACTTCTACATTGAATGCTGCTGCAATGCCTTTTGCAATTTCGTTAATTCTTTTATGAATAAAGCTAAGCTCATCATTGCTAAGCCCTCTTACATTTATCATAACAGTTGCTTCATTTGGAATAATATTAAACGCTTTTGTTGTTCCTGCTAAAAAGCCTGTAACATTTAAAACACTATCTTTTAATTCAAGAGATTTGAATGTATATAAAGCATTTACGAAATTGTTTGCAACACTTATTGGGTCTTTACATAAATGTGGAGCCGATGCGTGTCCGCCTAAACCTATAAAATCAACCCTATAAGCACTAACTCCAGCCATCATAACGCCACGCTTCATAAAAAACTTTTTGTTTTCATAGCCTTTCATTTGAGAGCTTGGCATATTGTGAATTCCATAAATATAATCAACCCTAAAGCGTTCTAGTGCTTTATCTTTTATCATTCTCATTGCACCACTTAATAATTCTTCATCACAGCATTCTTCAGCAGGTTGAAAGAATAAATTAAGTGTTCCATTAAATTCAGCATTTGCTAAATACTTTGCAGCCATTAAAAGCCCTGCGGTGTGTCCATCATGTCCGCATGCGTGCATACAGCCGTTTTTACTTGCATAAGAAAAATTATTACATTCATTAATACTAAGTGCGTCCATATCTGCTCTAAGTCCTATGCTTTTAGCTGAACTACCCTTTTTAAGCACTCCTACAACGCCGGTTTTTCCAATGCCTTCATAAACTTCGTATCCAAATTCTTTTAGCTTACTTGCAACTAATTTTGCTGTATTTAGCTCATTAAATCCTAGTTCTGGATTTTGATGAATAAAATGTCTTAGTTCTTTAAATTCCTGATACAAATTCTCTAAATTTTTCATTAGTAATACACCTTATTTTCTTTTAAAAAGCTTCTTAAATCTTCATACTCGCTATTAGTTAAAAATCTATATTTTTTAGGTTTTAAAACACCTAAATCAACTCTACCAAAAGCTACTCTTTTAAGCTCAACAACTTCTAAATCAAACTCAGCAAAAAAGCGTCTTAACTCTCTATTTTTACCCTCATCAATTATTACTCTTAGCTTTGTATATCCGCCACTACTTCCAAATATTTCGTATTCTAAAAATGGCTTTAAGCTAAGATTTGTGATTTTACTTTTTGGGTGCGCTCCTTTTAAGCTATTTACGATTTCAAGCCCATTTTCCATAGCATTGATTACTTCTTTTGTGATAGTTCCTTTAATTTTTAAGTAATATTCACGCTCTAGGTTACTTTGCATTAAAAAATCCGCTATCACAGGACTATCAACCAATAAAAGTATCCCAGTAGATGCGTAATCTAGTCTTCCAACAGGATTAAAATGTCTAAAATCTCTTGGTAAATTATCAAATATCAAAGCTCTTCCACGCTCATCTTTATGACTTACCAATTCGCCTTTATCTTTGTGATATACGATTACGCTAAATTCGCTTTTTTTATAAATTCTTTTACCTTTTACAAAAACTTTATCATCAACCCCAACTTCGCTCCAGTCTTCTAAAACGACTTTATTATTGATTTTTACTAAACCATCTTTAATTAGCTTATCAGCTTCTTTTCTTGAATATTTGCTATTGTGTGCAATAAATTTATTAAGTCTCATCACTCATCCAATAATTGTAATAAACCTATTATTTTTTCATCTTCAACAACTACTAAAATAGATATTTTGTTCTCTTTCATATAAGAAAACGCCTTGTGAGCTAGCTCTGTTTTTATTATTGTTTTAGGATTTTTACTTGCGTATGTTAAAGCTAATTGCTCTAAAGAAAAATCTTCTTTTGCCATTGCTCTTCTTAAGTCTCCATCGCTTAAAAATCCAAGTAATTTTTCATTATCAACTATTAAAGCACAACCAAAACTTGCCTTACTCATACATAAAATTGCCTCTTTTAAATTAGCGTCTTTATTAATAATAGGAAGATTATTTTTATGCATTAAATCACTTACTTTTACATAATATCTCTTACCTAAAGCTCCACCAGGATGATTTATACCAAAATCACTTACACTAAAATCTCTTAAAGCAATTACACAAGCTAGTAATGCGTCTGCTAAAGCTAGTGTTAGGGTTGTTGAGCTAGTTGGTGCAGGTAGATTTGTGATTGCTTCATTACAATTTGTTGCGATATTAAATAAGCATGAATTAGCTAGTGGAGAATTGCTTTGCGAAATGCTAATTAAAGTGCAAGCTCTATCTTTTAAAAAAGGAATAATTTTTAAAACTTCTTCGCTTTTTCCACTAAATGAAATTAAAATCACTAAATCTTCTTTAGAAATATTTCCTAAATCTCCATGCATTAATTCACTTGCATGAATAAAAAACGACTTTACCCCACAACTAGCAAATGAAGCAGCAATTTTGCGTCCAACTATGCCACTTTTACCAACTCCAACCACTATTAAATTACCCTTACAATCATTAACTAAATTAGCAATTTTAATAAAACTCTCATCTAAACTTAAAGCTGCTTCTTCTAAAGCGAAAGCTTCTCGCTTTAGAATGTTTTTTGCAATTTCTAGCATAATTTATCCTTAATGTATATTTAATAATAAATATGGATATTTCTTATACTTTTTAAAGAAATACTTTTTAAGTGCGTTTCTTAGTGCTGGCTCAAAAGCTTTTTTGTCTTTCATAATGCCTTCTTTTGCATCTGCAATGAATAATTTAATGTAATTACTCACATCAGTTCCAAAATCTTGAGCTAGTTTATTTGATACAAGACCAAAATTTATAATATGTGCGTGATTTAGAGTTTTTGCACCCATATTTATATGAAGATTTAGCTGAACTATTCCATGCTCTGCTAGATTTTTTCTAGTATTTAATAAATCATCATGAACTTCTCTATCCACTTGATTATCTATATAAGTCTTTCCTGTTTTAACGCTCTTTAGTTTTCTTAATTTATTCCAGCTTATTTCCATTTGATCGCCGTTATCTAATAAATAAATATTTCTTTCATTTACACCACAAGCAATCGCACTAGCTTTATGTTTGCTAATATGAGAATATTCCCCATGAACAGGTAGAAAATACTTAGGTTTTACTAATCTTAATATTAATTTTTGCTCTTCAGCAGCTGCGTGTCCGCTTACATGAATTTCGCTAAATTCTTGATATGCCACACTTGCCCCATGACGCATTAATAAATCAATCACACCTGAAACACTTGCTTCATTACCTGGAATTGCTTTTGCGCTTATAATTACTTGATCGCTTGGTTTAATCTTTACATGCTTATGCTCGCTTGTTGCCATTCTATATAATGCACTCATACTCTCACCTTGTGAGCCAGTAGTAATGATTAAAATCTCTTCATCAGGGAATTTATCAAGTTCATCAGCACTTATGAAAATCTTTTTATCAAATTTTAAATAGCCTAGCTCAATTGCTGTAAATAAGTTTCTTTCCATTGAGCGACCTATAATACAAACTTTTCTATTATAAACTAGAGCTTGAGAAATCGCTTGATGAATTCTGTGAATATTTGAGCTAAATGTACTCATTATCACACGACCCTTGCAGCGTGAATAAATTAAATCAAATGTAGCCCCCACAGTGCTTTCACTCTTAGTTACACCTTCACGGTAACTATTAGTGCTATCACTAAACAGACATAAAACTCCCTTTTCGCCATAATAAGCTAAACGATGTAAATCACTCGCATAACCATCTATTGGAGTATGGTCTATTTTAAAATCTCCTGTATGAATGATAGTTCCAGCAGGCGTATTTATAGCTAAAGCACAGCTATCAATAATACTATGTGTTATATGAATAAACTCAACCTTAAATGAGCCAATTTCATATATTTCACGCTTTGTTATAGGTCTAAATAATTTGCATTTATCTTTAAGTCCGTGTTCGCTAAATTTATTTGAAATCATTCCTAATGGAAGCGGAGTTGCATAAATAGGAAAATCAAATTCTTTATAAAAATAAGGCATTGCTCCAATATGATCTTCATGAGCGTGAGTAATTAATACAGCTTTAACCTTATCTTTAATCTTTCTAATATATGAAAAATCAGGCACTACAATATCAACACCTAAAGTATCGGCATCAGGAAAGCTCATTCCAACATCAATGATAATTGCCTCATCTTCATACTCAATTACACTCATATTTCCACCGATTGCACCTAAACCACCAAGTGGAGTGAATTTCACGCTAGCATTACCTTTATAATTAATCCATGGGCTTAATCTTTTTTCTTGAGCTTTTTCGTTTGCTTTCATTGATTCAGCTAAAGCTTTTTGCCAATCTAAATCACCTTTTAAAGAAGCTGGTAAGATTTTTTTCTTGCGTTTTTTCTTCTTTTTTGATTTTTTTTCGTCAATTTCTTCTTCTAATTCTTCTAAAAGTTCATCTTCATTTTCTGCGTTTTCATAACTTCTAGCTATTTTTGTCTTATTTAATTCATCTATACTCATTGTCATCCTTTAGTAATTTAAAAATTTCTAAGAATGATTTAACCGATACCTCATGAGCTCTTACATTTTCGTTTATTCCTAATAAATCTAATGCTTTTTTTACTTTTTCTTTATTTGAAAATGAGCTTAGCATTTTTTTTCTAGGTTGATTAAAGGCTGTTTTTATAAAAGCATTAAAGCCTTTTATATCCTTTTTATCCATTAAACTTGGCTTTTTAATAAGCTTAATTACGCTTGAATTTACTTTCGGCATAGGTACAAAAGCACTAGGTGGCACTTCACAAACTAGTGATTTTTCACAAAGTAATTCAGTAATTACGCTTAAAGCACAATAATCATCGCCAAAAAATCTATCAGCAAGCTCTTTTTGAATCATAACAAGCATACCTGTGCAGTTATCATCAAACAAAGCATTTAGGATAATTTGCGAACTAATATAATACGGCAAATTAGCACATATAAAATAAGGCTCATCACTAATTTTCACGCTCATAACATCAGCATTAATTAATGTAAAATCTCCACTTAAAATCTCTTTATTAAAACGCTCATTTAAAATAGGTATCAAACTATCATCTATTTCAATACTAGTGAGCTTAAAACCACTTTTAAGTATAGGAGCAGTTAAATCACCTAAGCCAGGCCCAATCTCAATTAAAATTGACTTTAAATCTTTGGGTATCGCTTGGATGATCTGCTGTTTTACTAATTCATCTTTTAAAAAATTTTGTCCGAATTTCTTTTTTGCCTTAATCATTGCAGGAGTATAAAGAAAAATATTTAATACTTAGAAAAAAATAAAAAAGATTAAAAATAAAAAAATGGGAAAAATAAAAATGGTGGTTAGAGGCAGAATCGAACTGCCGACACGCAGATTTTCAGTCTGCTGCTCTACCGACTGAGCTATCCAACCACCTGAAGTAAAAGCTTGAATTATATGCAAAAATTCTTAAACTTTGCTTAAAATATTTTCTAAAGCAAAAATTTGTTGTTTTAAAAATGAATAATTTAAAATAGAAAGTATAAAAACCACGATACTTGCAATTGTTAAAAACGAAATTCCTATTTCAAATTCCGTGAAAAATAATGCTATAAAAAGTGCAAGGCATATTATAAATGTAATAAAAATTGCTCTTTTTTGCCTTGCTTTTGCATTTTTAAAATTATCTTCATCTTTATTCTTAAATAAAATTACTCTATCAATAGCAACTACAAAATAAGTATTATCAGGGTTTTTTAATTCATCTTGTAATAAAAATTCTTTATTTTTATAAATTAATTTATTTTCTTTTACTTCATAATCGCTATTTATTAAAGCACTTTTTGCAAGTCTTAAAAAACTAAACATCAAGTTCTTTCATATATTTTATAAATAAATCCCCACGCTCAGCATATGAGCTAAACTCATCTAAACTTGCACACGCAGGACTTAATAAAGCGATTTCATCTATTTTTAAATCTTTATATATTAAGGTAGCAGCTTCTTTTAAATTCGTTCTAATAGGATTAAATCCATTTGCCTTTGCTATATCGCTAAAATCTGTCTTTCCTATTAGATAAAGTTTTGTATTTTTAGGTAAATATTTAAAAAACTCATTTAAATCTTGACCTTTAGCATCTCCACCTGCAATTAAATGTAAGGGTTCTTTAAAGCTATTAATCGCTGCAAGTGCTGCAGAAATATTTGTAGCCTTGCTATCATCAATCCAAGTTCTATTTTTACTATCTTTAAATACTTCAACCCTATGACGACCGATTTTAAATAAACTTAATTTATCATATTTAATCTCACCACTAATTATTTTTGTGGCTGCTAATGCTAAACACGCATCTAATAAAAACGGCTCTTTATAGTTTAATTTAGACAAATCAATATCAAAAGTTTTTGCTAAATCGCTTGAGTTTTCATAAAAATATTTAATACATTTTGCACTCTCTAAATATTGTTTATATTTTTTAGGAACTATTACGCTAGCAGTTTTATTCATTCTAAAAATCAAATCAAGCTTTGCTTTTTCGTAATTACTAAAGCTTCCATGCCAACTTATATGATCATCACAAATAGGGAGTAATACATAAAGCTCAGGTCTTGCAACCTTAGTATAATGAAGAGCAAAAGAGCTCATCTCAAGCACTACTAAAGGCGCTTTAAGATTCATTAAAGCCAAAGGTTTTCCTATATTTGCTCCAGCTTCAATGTCTAATAAATGAGCTATCATCTCAGTTGTTGTTGTTTTACCGTTTGTTCCACTTACCCAAATGCTAAGTCCTAAAGCTTCATTATAAAAATCAATCTCGCTTGTAAGATTTCTTGCCTTTTTGCATAAAATATGATTAGGAGCAATTCCTGGGCTTACTACTTCAATGCTACTTAGCTCAGGATTAAACTCATTTACAGGCAAAAGTTTATTGCCAAACTCATCTTCACTAGCTACGCTAAATTTATCATCATATATATTCCACTCGCCTTTTTTATAAGTGCTAGTAATTGCTTTAGCAACATTTCCATATCCAAACATTGATAACATAATCTCACCTTAATTTAATAGTAATTAATGCAAACACATTGCATAAAAACGCAATTAGCCAAAATCTAACGATTATTTTATTTTCACTCCAACCGATTTGTTCAAAATGATGATGAATTGGTGCCATTTTGAAAATTCTTTTATGAAAAATCTTAAAGCTTCCAACTTGTAAAATAACGCTAATTGTCTCAAGCACAAAAACAAAACCTATTAATATAAGCAAAATTTCATTCTTTGAAATAATCGCTAAATACCCAACAATAGCTCCTAATGTAAGCGAACCGCTATCTCCCATAAATACTTGCGCAGGATGGCAGTTATACCATAAAAAGCCTAGTAAAGAGCCAATTAATGCAAGTGCAATTACAACGCATTCTTCAGCACCGCTAACCTTAGGTAATAATAAATAATTAGCATACACAGCATTAGAACTAAGATATAAAAACACAGATAATGTAAATAAAGAAAATACACTTGGCACACAAGCAAGGCCATCAAGACCATCGGTTAGATTAATAGCATTTGAGCTTGAAATTAATACCAAAATCCAAAAAATTAAAGCAAAATATTTCATATCTATTATTGGATATTTATAAAAAGGAACGAAAAGCTCCGTGCTAAAATCGCTAAAAATCATAATAGGAAGTAAGGTAATTAATGAAGCAATTATCATTAAAAGCATTTTTGAGCGTGGTTTAAGACCTGCTTTATTAGCCTTTTTTAAAACCTTACCTAAATCATCAATAATTCCAATCGCTCCAAAGCACACTAAGCACAAAAACGCAGAAATACTATAAATATTAAAAGTAGCAAAAATAAGGCTTGAAAGAAGTGTTGAGCCTAAAAATATCACTCCGCCCATTGTAGGGGTATTGCACTTTTTTTGATGAGTTTTTGGAGCATCACTTAAGATAGGTTGATTTGCACCTATATTTTTTGCCCAAGAAATAAAAAGTGGCATAATAATTAAAGTCATAAAAAAAGACAATAAAAAAGCTAAAAACGCCCTAACGCTAATGTATGAAAATAAGTTTATATCAATGTTAAACATATTTGTTCCTAAAAAATTAATAAAAAAGGCAAATATTATAATAAAATTATAAATTTTTAAGTATTATTTCGCTTCTAATTCATATTAAGGAGCTTATATGTTAAATCCAGTTCTAACGATTGCAGGTAGTGATTGCAGTGGGGGTAGCGGACTTGAGGCTGATTTAAAAACTTTTACAATGCATAAAACTTTTGGAATGGCAGTGGTTTTAGGTGTTTATTCTGTAAATACTCAAGGTGTTTATGGAGCTTGTGTTATGGATAAAGAAATTGTTGCATCTCAATTTGATGCAGTTTTTAATGATATAAGACCAAAAGCTCTTAAAACAGGTTTAATGGGAGATGCTGATTTAATTAGATTAATCACTGCAAAATTTAAAGAATTTAAGCCAGAAAATATAGTAATTGACCCTGTTATGTTTTCAAAAAGTGGCTTTAGATTAATTGGCGATGAAGATTTTAAATTATATGTAGAAGAATTCATACAATTTGCCGATGTTTTAACACCTAATAAACTTGAAGCTGAACTTCTTTGTGGATTTAGCATTGATTCAAAAGAAAAATTAAAAGATTCAGCTAAAAAACTAATTGATTTAGGAGCTAAAAGCGTTTTAGCTAAAGGTGGAAAATATTTTGATTTAGCAGTGGATTATTTTTATGATGGAAAAGATTTTCACGAACTTTGTGGTAAAAACTTGCAAACTTCAAATGACCACGGAGCAGGTTGTACTCTTAGTGCTGCAATAGCTGCAAATCTAGCAAATGGCTTAGATAAATTAAGTGCAGTTGCAAATGCAAAAATTTATACTCAAAATGCTATGGAAAACGCACCAAAATTAGGTGCTGGAAGAGGCCCTTTAAATCATATGTTTGATTTATAGAATTTAAATTAGGAATTTCAAATTCCTAAATGAAATTCCTAAGCAAATTATCTAAAAAATAGCTTTATTTATCTTACTTACTTATTTTTAAGCTTGTGAGTTTATAATTTTTGTTTTTATTTTGAAAAAAGGAGATTTTTTGGACCCCAGTTATACAGCTTTAATGCTGTTTTTAGCATTATTTTGTGTTTTTTTAAATGGATTTTTCGTATTATCTGAATTTAGCATTGTAAAAATTAGAAAAAGTAAGCTAGAAGAATTTGTAAATCAAGGAAGAACTAACGCTAAATTAGCCTTAGAAATGTATAAAAACTTAGATACTTATTTATCAGCTACTCAGCTAGGAATTACTTTAAGCTCACTTGCTCTTGGTTGGTTGGGCGAGAGTTCTGTTGCGGTTTTATTAAACAAACTTTTATCTAATTTTAATGTAAATCCTATCGCAATTCATAGTGTTTCTGTTGTTATTTCTTTTATATTAATTACGCTTTTGCATGTTGTTTTAGGCGAAATTGTTCCAAAAAGTATAGCAATAGCAAAGACTGAAACCGTTGTATTATGGATAGCAAGACCGCTTTATTTATTTAGAATAATTTTTGCACCTTTTATTGCTACATTTGATTTTTTATCTTTATCAATTTTAAAAATGTTAAGAATAAAAACAAACGAGCACGCAGCTCACTCTGAAGAAGAAATTAAATTTATAGCAAGTGAAAGCCAAAAAAGTGGAGTTTTAGATGAATTTGAAACTGAACTTATCCAAAATGCAGTTGATTTTAGCGATATTGTAGCTAAAGAAATTATGACTCCAAGACGCGATATGATATGCTTAAACAAAAGCAATACTTATGAAGAAAATATAAAAATAGTTCATGATTATAAACACACTAGATTTCCTTTCATAGATGCTAGTAAAGATAATGTATTAGGTATGATTCATATTAGAGATTTATTAGATAATCAAAATAAAGACCTAAATGAATGTGTTAGAAAAGTTCTTTTTGTTCCTGAAAATATCAGTATTTCAAAAGTTCTAGTTCAAATGAATAAAGAGCAAATCCATACAGCAATAGTAATGGATGAATACGGCGGAACTGCAGGATTACTTACTATGGAAGATATTATTGAAGAATTAGTAGGTGATATTAACGATGAGCACGACAAAAAAGAACAAGATTATAGAAAAATAAATGATGATATTTATATCGTAAATGGAAGGCTTGATATTGAAAGCGTTGAAGAATTGCTTGATATAAAATACGATGATGAATTAGAAGAGCTAACCATAGGCGGATATATATTTAATCGCTTAGGGCATGTTCCTAGCGAAAAAGAGCGTTGTGAAGACGAACACTGCTATTATGAAGTAAAACAAATGCAATCAAATAGCATAAAATATTTAAAAATAATCAAAAAGCAAAGGAAAAATAATGAATAAATATAGATTAATAACTAGAAGTGATATGGATGGACTTGTATGTGCTGTATTATTAAAGCACATGGATTTAATTAGCGATATTAAATTCGTTCATCCTAAAGATATGCAAGATGGCACAATAGAAATTACAAGCAATGATATAGTAACAAACTTGCCGTATTGCCCTAATGCACATTTAGTATTTGATCATCATGAAAGCGAAAGTATTAGAAATGGTAAGGCTGATAATCATATCATCATACCTGATGCACCAAGTGCTGCTAGGGTTGTGTATGATTATTACACTAAACAAGGCGTAGAATTCCCTAAAGAATGGGATGATATGATGGTTGCAGTTGATAAAGCTGATAGCGCACAATTTTTAATGGAAGATGTGCTTGAGCCTAAAGGTTGGGAATTTTTAAGCTTTTTAATGGATAGCAGAACTGGTCTTGGAAGATTTCACGACTTTAGAATAAGCAACTATAACCTTATGATGGATTTAATTGATTATTGCAAAAATCACAAAATTGAAGATATTATGAAATTACCTGATGTTGTTGAAAGAAGTGATTTATATAAAAAATACGAAAATGAATTTAAAGAACAATTAAAAAGATGCTCAAAAGTATATAAAAATCTAGTTGTATTAGATTTAAGCAAAGAAGAAATTATTTATCCGGGCAATCGCTTTATGATTTATGCACTTTATCCAGAATGCAATATCTCTATTCATAAAATCTTAGGCTTTAGAGGTCAAAATATGGTTTATGCAACAGGTAAGAGCATATTCAATAGAACTAGCAAAACAAATATCGGAGAGCTAATGCTAAAATACGGCGGAGGCGGACACGAAGCAGCAGGCACTTGCCAAGTATCTCACGAAGATGCCGAAAAAGTTTTAAACGAACTAATAGCAAAAATCAACGCAGACGGCTAAAAAAATCACAATTCCTATTTGAGAATTTCAAATAGGAATTTAATTAGGAATTATAGAGTTTTTTCTAGCTGTTTTTTGTAAAGAAAATAAACATAAAATCATAAGAATATAATAAATTATGTTAATTCTAGTCATAAATTCATCAGCGTTTTTACCTTTTAGTAAGGCTTCATTATAAGCATTTAAAATAAGTTCATCTTCTTTGATTATGTCTTTATTAGCTAATAAATCTTTTTTAGCTTGACTTTCGTTTAGATAAATTGCCGTTGGATTTAGCCTATTTGCAATACTTATAGCTTGATAATCTTCAAGATTAATTATGGCTTTATTTAAAAAATGATTTTTGGCATTATCTGAAAATACTCCTATAAATGGAGTGATAATGCTTGGTGCCTGAATTATTCCACACAATGAACTAACAATAAGTGCAAAAACCACATAACGCTTAATTCCATATAGGCAAATTTTGATACCAAAATAACATTCAATAAACGAAAAAACAATACAGCACAATACAATAGATACTAAAAAATAAAACCCATAATTAATTATATTTATAATATCACAATTAAAACCAAAAAAACAACTTTCTACTGCAATACTAAATAAATAATACCCACCTATCACACTAAGAGTAGTAAACACTATTAAAAGTAAATCTGAATGATGATTGCTAGTTGTTTTATATAGACATAATAGAAATCGATCTATTACATTTTTTATTTTATTTTTACGATTAATCTCTAAAACACGCTGTGATTCATTATCTGGACTATTTCCGTATTTTTTACATAGACATTCAATTGTTATTCTATAACATAACTCTACTTCTTTAGCGTATAATTCTAATTGATGCCATTTTTGAGATTCTAACAAATTACTTTGAGCAATTAAAACATTTTTAATAGTCCTAAAACTATCTCTAGCTCCTTGAGCATGTTGTATTAAATAATAATAATCTGCTTTTTTATTTTTGCTATCTGTTCTATTTCTATCTTTATTTTTCATTTTTTTTGTATATTGTTTAATTTTTCCAATATCAATCAATGATAAATCAACACCGATTAAATTTACTAGGTTTGTTTTTTCAAATGCACAAGTTGAAAAATTAGGAACGTATTCAAAAATAGCAAAATAAAAATTTGCAATTTCTTTAAAATTAGTGTTATAAAAATGAACTATACGCTTAGAATGTATCCAAGGAAAATAAGCATGTTTAAAAAATGTGCTATCTGAAAAATCTGCTAATTTATAAAAAATAGAATTATTAAATACAACTTTTTCTTTAAATTCACAATGCGAAAAATCTGCATTTCCTTTAAATTCCACTTTGCTAAAGGTTAATTCCTTAGTAATTTCTAAATGCTTACATTTAAAATCTTTTTCAAACTCGCACTCAATAAACTTTACATTATATTTTTGATTAAATATTTCATAATTTACAAATTCAATATCGTAATTAAATTTAATATTCTTAAAACTAAGATTTTTCGGTTTTTTATCTTTTAATGTTATTGTTTTAAGAATATCAAATTCTATATTTTCAAAAATAATTTCTTCAATATCAAAGCAAAAATCTAAAATCATATTTTTATTCAATTCACAATTATTAAAATGTATTACACCATATTTATCATTTATTTTGCCATCTTGTTTATGCTCTAAGTTTTTGCAATTTTTAAAAATTATATTTGACTTTATTTCAAGGTTATTATTATAGACTTTTCCAAAATTTTTTAATAATTTATGTAAATTAAAGTGTTTAAAAGAAACATTACTAAACTCTATTGTTTTGTATGTGCTTAGATTTTTAGTAATGTCAAGTATTTTACCTGTATCAATTTCACAATCTTTTATAGATAATTGCTCTAATTCTCTTGAATAACTTATTGAGCTTTCATCTATGCTAAAAATTTTACTTATTTCTTCCATTTTAAACCTTTGTTTTTGAAAGATTATACCAAAAGCTTGAAGTTTTATAATGATTAAATAATTTATTAAAAATCCTAATTCCTATTTCAAATTCCAAAGTTTTTTTAAGAATTTGAAATAGGAATTTGAAATTCCTATTTAACCTTTACAGGATATAGCGAAGGGTATTCGTAGATTTTCCACTCGCCGTTTTCGTTGTGTAAAATCACATCTTTACTGAATTTATGCTGCTGTATTTTATAATTTGTATCAACTTGTACCACAGCTATTTCGCTACTTTTATTCTTCTTAGTAAAGCTCATTTCAATAGTATCATCATTACCCTTGTAATCATAATCTATAAAAATCATATCCTTACCTTTATCTTGAAACTTCTTAAAATAATCTACATTATTCTTTTTTGCAAGAAGTTTTGAAGCTTCATTCATTTTTCCAGCTTCACATAAAAGCACAAAATCCTTAACCACCATTTCAGGCTCTTTTTTCTCGTTACCGCAAGCACTTAAAATAAGTGCTGCAGTAACTAAAGAAGAAGCCATAAAACTTAAAATTATATTAGCATCTTTATTTTTCATCAACTCAACCTATCAACATATCTGCAAATGCATAAATTATCAAGAACAGAAAAATTAGTCCAGTAAATAGCATTAAAAATCCAACAACTCTTGCAAAATAAAAATACTTAGCAAAAGAATTGCTTTCATTTTTAAGGCTCTCTAATTTTCCACTAGCCTTAAGCCTTGCATACCATTCAGGTCTATCGTGCTTTAATTCTTCTTCTGTTAATTCTCCACTAAATATAACCATATCCATTGGGAATCTATCAGCTCTAAAGTGAGTATTAAAGAAGTGAACTGCAAAAATAAATCCAGTAGCCAAAAGTGCTTCATCAGAATGCACAAGCGTTGCAAGATTTAGCATAAAGCCAGGTAAAATCTTTGTAAATTCAACAGGGAACCATAATACAAGCCCACTAAATCCTATAATAAACATACCCCAGAATACTGCTATATAATCAAACTTCTCCCAGTAAGTAAATCTATCAAACTTAGGTCTTTCGCCTCTACCAATAAACCATTTAAAGTGAGCTACAACATCTCTTAAGTCTTGCATTCTAGGCATTAAACTATCAGGTCCAAATAATTTTGCTAAGAATAATTTAAAGCTTAGTTTTCCATTAGCATCACGAATAGCGTCACGCTTAATCCAAGAATTATAAATTACTTCAGCAATATGGCTTAAGAACACTGCTATCATAATAAATGCACTAAAGTGGTGTATCTTAGTAGCCATTACAATTCCACCCATCATATCAATCATAGTTTGCGCCCAAGGAGCTGTATAGAACTTTTGTGGTAAACCACTAAAGCTAAGTCCTAAGAAGCTTGAAGCTACGAAGAAATGTTGAATTCTATGCAATGTGCTAAAGCGTTTAATATTTACCTTATCTTTATGCATTTTTTCTTTTGCTGCACGCCACTCATCTTTATATTTAATACTCATATAAATTAGTTTCATACTCCACAAGAACGTGTGTAAGCCAAAGAATGCAAATACACTAATTACAAGCCCTGTCATAAATACATAAGCCCAATAAAGTAATGGGAAATTCTCTTTATCTGTATGGTCAGCATGAGCTATAAAATCACTAAAGTTAGCATTAGCACCTTCATGGCACTTTTCACAAGTTTTGATTTTTGCTTCACCATAAAGCGTTGATTTTTTATCTTCAGGTTTATGAATATTGTGTGCTCCATGGCAGTCAAAACAAGCAGCTATTTTTTTACTCTCACCATCTTGTGCTAAAACCATAGCTTTACCATGGAATGTTTCATGATAATGCTTTTGTTCTTTTTCGTGGCAACTTCCACATTTAACATCGCTTAATTTTTTAACAGCTAAAGAAGTTAATTGTTGTTTATCATGCACATTATGGCAATCCGAACATGATGGAGATTTTTCTCTTGGATTTGTTCTTTTATCATGAACACTTCCGCTAAACTCAGATTTTACTTCTTTATGACAGCTTGAGCAGTTATTATTTACATTATCTTTATCATTTGCTAATTCATTGATTTTTCCACTATCACCATGACAATCTCTACAAGCAGGAAGATTACCAAATCTTAGATTTTTATGTAACTCATCTTTAAAACTACTAACTTCACTACCTTCATGCCAACTATTTATATCATAGCTTTTTACAAGTGGTTTTATTCCGCCTTTTTCAATAGGTCTTGCACTAAGAATCCAGCTTTCAATTCCATCAAGCATTACACGAACATTTGTGTAGCCTAATTTTTGTGCTTTTAAAGCTGCATCAGAGCTTGCATAACACATTCTATTTAAACAATAAAAAATAATCTTAGCATCTTTATTGCTAGGTAATAAACTTACCCATTCAGGAGTATTAATAAAAATAGAGCCTTTTAAATAGCCGTATTTTATTCTTTCTTCTTTTGTGTTTGCATCAAATATATAAACATCTTTTTTACCTAATTCTTTTTCTACATCAGCCATAGATATGGGAATTACCCCATCAACTACTGCAAAATCGCCTTCTGATGCAAAAAGGTTAAAGCTTAAAAAGATGGCAAAAATAAGTCTTAACAACATATTTTATCCTTTCACGAAGGCTAGGAAAACCCCTAGCCTTTTATTTCTTACCATCTAATAAATCTTGAGCTTGTTGTGCATAAACTAATGCTTCATTTATTAATTTAAGAGCATATTTTGGACCATGCACACCCCAGCTGCCGTCTTTTTCAATTTTTTCATAAATTGTTCTTGCTTCTTTTGTAAGTAGAATAATTTCAGCTTTAACTTTTGTGCTTAAATTATCCATTTTTGCTTGTTCTCTATCAATTTTGCGAATTGCAAGCTCAAGTTTTTTAAATCCTTCTTTAACAGGTAATTGCCACTCCATAACCTTGTCATAGATTTGCTCTTGGTCTGTAAAGTGTAATTCTTTTGGTAAAGTTGATTGAACTGCACTATGGCATCCACTAGCCCCAGGCCCAACAAGATTTACATCACTCCAGCTAGTTCTTCCACAACTCCACATTAAATCAACGAAGAATTTTCCATCTTTTCTAGCAATTGTCCAACCCTTAGTATTTTGTGGATCTCTTGGCTTGCCTGCTGGTGGATTTAGAGTTTTTGCGTCTTTATCTACATAAATCTTCCAAATATGACTTGCACGAACGTTATCAAATCCACCTTTATCAGGGTTTTGAACGCTTGCAAAGTTTTCACAACTCATCATATTTGGCATATGACAACCTGTACAATTATCTTTTGAGTGTGCTCCGCCGTATTTAAACATATCAGCTTGAGTTTCGTGGCAATCACTACAAGTTTTCTTAAGCCCTACTTTTGTATATGGATCTTTCCAATCGTTTGCAGTAACTTCGTGTGGGTCATGGCAAGTTGAACATCTCATACCTTTATCATAGTGCATTGTGTTATACATTTGTGAGCCTTCTGTTCCACAAGATGGACATGCTGATTTAAAGTAGCTATTAAATGGCTTTCTTGGATCAATCTTAGCATCTTCACTATCATAAGCAAATCTTTGATGACATCTTTCACAGTTACTTGGCATACCAGCACCTCTTGCTCCATAAAGGTGAGCTCCGGCTCCATGGCATTCTTCACAGCTAATTCCTTTAGAAATTGCGTGTTTTCTAAGCTCGTCTTTATTACCAATTGCTGCTAAAAATTCTTCTTTAGATTTAAAGTCAAATTTAAAGCTATGGCAAACTTCGCAATATGCAGATGCAGGTTGAAACATCATCTTTTCTTTATAAGTCGAACCATAAGAGTTAATTCCCCAAACGCTTGAAGTTTGTTTGCCAAAATCTTCTAATTTTGTAGGGAAATTTGGAGAAAATTCAGCTATTTTTTTCGCAACTTCAGGTGTAAGTGATTCAACCCAAAGGCGTGAGAATTGATTACCACCAGCAACCATTTTACCTGTTCCATCAGCTAATTTTCCATCTTCAATGTGATAAGTTCCACGCACTAGCCACTTATCAATAAAACCATATTTTGTTCTAGGAGTTCCTACGATAACGAATACATCATCAGCTTCAACACCCTTAGGTAAAATTGTAGCTTCGCTACTTCCATACATAGGCTTTTTAGGATCTCCTCCTGCTTCTTCTAGCTCATCAGGAAAGCGAATAACTTTTGAGTGGCGTGAGCGTTGCCAAGCTTCATATTGTGCAGGGTGGCACTCTCCACATTTTTTAGGACCAACGAATTTGTTTGGATAATCTAAAATACTTTCCATACCTAAGCGATATGTAATTGAAGCACCATGTCCTTTGTCTTTTTCATAGTTTGCTGCACCACCAAATTCTACGAATTCTTCTTGGCGATTTGAAATAGAATATTTTCCTACTAATCTGCCTTCTTTTTCGTATTTAAACATAGGGTGGCGATCTTTTAAAAACTCTATAAAATCAGTTTCTTGATTTACATAATCATGAAGAGTTCTAGGTTCTATACCATCAGCTTGCGGCGTAACACCAAATAGCATTGAGCTAATACAGGCACTAAGCACCAATAATCGTTTCATAACATTCTCCTTAAAAAATATTTTGGAACTAAAGTTTAGTCCATTTTCATTTAAAGCTTTCTTAAAAAAACTTAAAAAAATAAATATAATTTATAAATTTAAAATAAGATATAAATAGTATGAAATAAAATTTTATAATTTTTCTATTTTTTAAGGCTTTTATTATAAAATAATAACTTAAGTTTATATGATAAAATTTATCAGTTAATAAAGATTTTAAGAATAAGGTTTGTAATTTATGAAGTTTTTTAATAAGATTTTTTCTTTAAAATTTAGTTTATTTTATATGTTTATATTCGCATTTTTATGTATGATTGCAACTTTTGCTGAGAGCAAAAACGGCACAGCTTATGCAAATAGCTTGATTTATAATGCTTGGTATTTTTACTTAATTATGATTTTGTTATTTTTAAGCACAATTTTTTGTATATTTAAATATAAACTTTATAAAAATCTTTCATTATTTTTAATACATAGTTCTTTTATTTTTATTTTTATAGGTGCTGTGCTTACACATTTTTTTGGCTTTGAAGGAGTAATTCATTTAAGAGTTGATAATAAAGCTAACGAGATTAAAAGCACTAAAACCAAATTAATCTTAAAACATAATGATGAAATAATTAGCACGGATAATTTAAACGAAAGTCTAAAGCTAAATAATGTTAGTTTAAAGTTTTTAGATTTTAGCAACGAAGCAGGTCTTACTAAAGTAAAAAGCGATAATTTAAACGACCCAAGTTATTTGAAATTAAGATTTAACTTCGCAAGTGGTTATAGCGATGTTGAGATTAATTATAATGATTGCCTTTTAGTTGGCAAAACTAATTTTTGCTTTAATAAAACAAGCTCAAATAATTATGTAAATTTTTATATTAAAGATAATGAGTTTTATGTAGCTACAAATGAAAAAATCAAATTCCTAAATCAAATTCTTGATTTTGATTTTAAGCTAAAAGATGGAATATATACTTTAGATGATTTTTCATTTTCTGCTTTAAATTATTTAGTTCATTCAAAAGATGCTCTTAGTATGAGTGGGGGCAATTTACAAGCAATTAAAGTGGAATTTAAAATAGGATCATCAAAAGAAAATATAATCCTAGCTCTAAATGATAGTATTAAAATAAATGATTATGAAATATTGTGGAGCCAAGAAAGCTTAAAGCTTGATTTTGATATTTATTTAAAAAGATTTAATCTAATAACCTATGCAAACAGCAATAGCCCAAAAGATTATGAAAGCGAAATCGTAATAATTGATAAAGATAAAAACATTCATACAAAAATCGCTATGAATAAAGTGCTTGATTATAAAGGTATTAGGTATTTTCAGCATTCATACGATGAAGATTTAAAAGGCTCAATTTTAAGTGCGAATAAAGACCTAGGCAAAACCCCTACTTATATAGGATATTTTTTATTATTTTTAGGCTGCTTTTTAAATCTATTTAGCAAAAAAACCATAAGTTATTTTAAGGCTTTAAGCTTAGTATTTTTAGTATTTTTTAACACTAATTTAAGAGCAAATCATATAGATAATTTAAACACTTTAATTATTCAAGATTACAATGATAGATTTTTGCCATTTTATTCATATTCAAAAAATTTATGCAATAAAATAGGCTGTCCTGATATATCAAATGCAAGTAGCGAGATTTTTAGGCTAATTAGCGATGTTAATTATGTAAATGAAGCAAGATTAATAAAGGTAAAAAATCCTAAATTAAGAGAGTTTTTAAACTGCGAAAAACAAGCAAAATTTAGCGATTTTTACGAAGGTTCAAGCTATAAATTAAAAGATGAACTTAAAAAAACTTATGCAAAAGGCGAAGCAAATTTCAATGATTATGATAAAGACTTAATTAGAGTTGATGAAAGCGTAAATATTCTTTATTTAATTTTCACAGGAGAATTATTCAAAATATTGCCAAACGAAAATCACTTGCAAAGCCCATTTGCAAACAATGTAAGTTTAGAAAATCAAAAGCTTGTAAATGATTATTTAAGCGCATTATTAATTGCTAAAAAAACAAATAATTATGATGAAGCTAACATTGCTTTAGAAAAAATCAAAAATCTTCAAAAAATGCAAGATTTTTTACCTAGCGAAAATCAAATAAAAGCCGAAATACTTCTTAATAAATACGATGTTTTTTATAATCTATGTTTAGCTTATTTGATATTATTTTTCATATCTTTATTTTTTATAAATAAAAGAAGCAAAATCATATTTTATTTAAGCTTAATTCTTTTTGTAATTCATCTAGCCTTAATCATTACAAGGGGCTTTGTGGCTGGATTTGCTCCGCTTAGCAATACTTATGAGAGTTTAATTTATATTGCTTTAAGCTCTGTTTTTGCTGGACTTGTATTTAGAAAAAATCTCTTGCTAAGCTTATGTTTATTGCTTAGCGTTGCTGTCTTAATGACTGCTCATTTAAACGATATAAATCCACAAATTACAAACCTAATTCCTGTTTTAAATTCTCCTTATCTTAGCATTCATGTTAGCTTAATTACAGCTTCTTATGGCTTTTTTGCTTTAAGTGCTTTAATTGCATTTGTAAAATTAGTTTGTATTATCATAAAGCGACCTTACGAAAAAGCACTAATTCAAATGCACTTAGCAAATCTTTTAGGCTTATTATTGTTAGTTTGTGGCAATTTCTTAGGCGCTATTTGGGCGAATGAATCATGGGGAAGATACTGGGGCTGGGATTCTAAAGAAACTTGGTCTTTAATTAGTATTTTAATTTATGCAATATTAGTGCATTTAAAATTAAAATCAGAACTTATTAAAAGTTTGCTTAGTTTATGGAGTTTTGGCTCAATTTTAATGACTTATTTTGGGGTTAATTATTATCTAGTTGGCAAGCATTCTTATGCAGGAGAACAAAGTAATTTTAACTCACCTATGTGGCTAATAATTAGCGTTTTAGTATTGCTAATCTTTAGTTTAGTTGCAGTTTTTAGGAGTAAAAAATGAAAGCTTTTTTAATATTAATAGCGCTTTTTTTTATTGCTTGTAATGATGAAAAAATTGATGAAAATTACTTAAATACTCCGCTTAAATGCTCTATAAATAAAGATATTTGTGAAGTTAGCTTTAAAGGAAAGCAAATTAGCTTTGAGATACTAAACCGCCCTATTCGTTTTATGGAAGAATCTAAATTAATAATTAAAGGCTTACCTAAATACGATAATCTAAGCCTTAATTTATACGGGCTTAATATGGATATGGGAGTAATAAAAGCTGATTTTATACGCTTAGAAAATGGTGATTATGAAAGCATTTTTGTAGTAAGCTCATGCTTATTAAGCACTATGAGATATAGATTAGAATTACTAAATAGTAATAAAAAAATAGGTTTATTTATAGATTTTGATATGAAAAGGTAAAATATGAGAATACTTCTTACAAACGATGACGGATACGATGCGCCAGGTCTTATTGCTCTTAGAAAAAGACTTAAAAAAATTAAAGATTTAGAAGTTTTTGTAGTAGCTCCTTGGTCTAATAAAAGTGCATGCGCACACTCACTAACCCTAAATCACCCACTAAGCTTTGTAAAAATAAAGAAAAATTATTATGCCTTAAAAGATGGCACTCCGAGCGATTGCGTAAATCTTGCATTTTGCACTATTTTTAAGGATAAATTGCCTGATTTAGTAGTAAGTGGGATTAATAATGGAGCAAATCTAGCCGAAGATATCACTTATTCAGGCACGGCAGCTGCTTGTATGGAAAGCGTTTTATGTGGAGTAAATGCCATTGCTTTTTCGCAACTTTATGAAAAAGAAGTAGATTTTAAACGTTCAAGCAAACTTGCCGTTAAATTAATCTTAAAATTACTTAAGATGAATCCACTTAAAAAAAGAAGATTTTTAAATGTAAATTATCCAAGTTGCGAGAGTGATTATAAAGGTTATAAAGTTTGTAAAATGGGTAAAATGAGATATGTATTCTCAAGCAAAATGCAAAAAAATCCTAGAGGATTAGAGTATTATTGGCTAGATAGTTTGTATGATTTAAGCAAGGTAAAAGCAAGTAATGATGATATTGATTTCGTAAGACGTGGCTATGCAAGTATAACTCCAATAAAACTAAACCTAACAGCAAAAAAAGAAATAAAAAAAGTTAAAAAGTGGCTAGAAAATGAATGATAAATATACAAGGTCAAGGCTTTTATTTGCCGAAAATTACGAAGAATTAACAAATAAAAAGGTTTTAATTTGTGGGCTTGGTGGCGTTGGTGGAATGTGTTTTAGCTCGCTTGCTAGAGTTGGGATTAATGTAAGCGGAATTGATAAAGATTATTTTGATATAACAAATTGCAACCGCCAACTACATTCTGAAAATACAGGGCTTAGCAAGGCTAGTGTTTTTGCTAAGTTTTATAATGCAAATTGCTATGAGCTACTAATTACTAAAGAAAGCTTTTTAGAGTTTTTAAAGGATAAAGAATTTGATTTAGTGATTGATTGCATTGATGATGTTAAGGCTAAATGTGATTTAGCTGAAATTTGCTATGAAAAAGGCATTGCGTTTATTAGCTCTGGTGGAGCTGCAAAAAGAATTGATCCCACAAAAATAAAAATTGCTAACTGGGATAAAACCAAAATGTGTGCTTTAGCAAAAGCTGTTAGGCTTGAACTTAAAAAACGCAAGTTTAAAGGTAAGTTTAAAATGACTTATAGTGAAGAAGAGCCTATGTGTCAAGGTTTAGGCTCGTTTATGGGAATGACAGGCTCAATGGGGCTAATGCTTTCAAGCTTAGCAATACAAAAATTACAAAACATTAGCTTTAATAAAAAGTAACAATAAAAGAAATACGCAAATTCCTAATATAATAACTCCTGCCATATTAGGAGCGCATTTATTATTAGTTTCTAATCCTAAATCCGTACTTTCAATAAATTTTTTAATTAAAAAATAATAATGCAATTTGCCAAAAACAAATATACAAGCAACATATACCAAAAAAGATATAATTATTGTCTCAACAATCAAGCTTATAAAATCAACCGTAAATGATATAAAAAAGGCTGTCCAAAGCCTTCTATATACAAAAGAAAATTCAATAAAAAATCCAGAAATCCAAAAAAACGGCAATTGCATAAAATCATAAATCAAAACCTTATCTTGCTTATGCCCTGATAATAATAAATTTGTCATTGTCATAACATTTTGAGTTTGTTCTGGCTCAGCTAAAAACCCAGCTACTTTTTGTCTTAAAGCATTTTCATCTTTTAATAATTCACGTGACCTATCGCCTAAAAAAATATTCATAAAATCTCCTTTTAAAAAATTCAAAAAGAATGATAACCCCCCCCCTTAAATTAAACTTAAAAATTTAATCATCTGGAATTTGAATTCGGAATTAACTTTATTTTATTTTGCTTGGGCGTGGTAAATTTAGCTGTTATCTTTTGCCAATATTTGGCTTTATTATTGAAGTGTATCCACCAAAACCATCTTTATCCCATACGTTATGAAATTCTTTTTTAAGGCTTATATAGATATAAATATTTATTTTACTAAAATGATTGATATTTATTAGATTTAGCAAGGTTGCTAAGTCTAGTAAGATTGTTCATGATTTTATTTAATTAAAAATTCATTTTTAATTTGTCTATAAGAGCAAACTTAACATAAAAACTAGTTAGCATTATAACACTACTAAAACGCAACTCATATGAATATAACAAGCTAAATTAGGCTAATGCTTTCTTCTCTTGCGATTAAAGAACTTTCAAAGAATTTGAAATAGGAATTTCAAATTCTTTTTATATTAAAACTTTCATTTTCATAAAACACTACATAAGAGCTAATTTTGTGATTAGAAAAATTAGTTTTTATAAAGTTTTCATAAGTTTTTAGCTGTTTTTCATAAGATTTATTAAAAAACGAGCTTTTATAATCAATTATCTTAACCTCATCATCGCTAATAGCTAATAAATCTATTCTATTCACTTTATTCTCATACAAAAAGTTATATTCTTTAACCAAATTATGATTTTTGATTAGTTCTTTAAACTCCACGCATTTAAGCAAATCTTCGCAAAGTTTTTTTAATTTATCAAAATCTACCTGATTAAACTTATTATATGCAAGTCTTAAGCACTCATTTAAACTTTCATCATTAAAATCGCTTAATTCGCAAAAATAGTGAAATGCGTTTCCTAACATAATCGCATCAGTGCTAAACTCTTTAGCCTTTACATTTTGAAGTGGCACGCAAGGATTAAACTCATAGCTAATATTTATAACACTTGCTTCATTTTCTTTATATCTAAAATTAAGCAAATCATCATCTAAACTCTCATTAGTAATTTCAGCATAATTAATCCCGCTAAGCCCAGCTCCTTCATTCATAACGATACAAAGTGAGCTAATCGCTCTTGTATAAGCTACATAATAGGTATTTATCTCATCATTTTTTTTCGTGTTTTCATAAATTTCAAGCTTTTTTGCATAATCTTTATCATATACACATCTAAGATTTCTAATAGCACTAGCGTCTTTTTTAAAGCCATACCATTTATGGCTAGAAAAATCATATTCAATTTTAAGCCCTGTATCATGTGGGGCATTTTTACTTAAATGAACGCAGATTAAATGCTCAAATTGTAAGCCTTTACTCTTATGAATGGTCATGATATTTATGCCTTTTGCTTCATTGCTTGATGCAAGTTTGCTGCTAAGATTAAAAATAGTATCTAAAAAATCTTTAGAGCTAATATCATCTAAAAACTCTAAAACATATTCATCTTTACATAAATCAAGATGAGTGATTATTTCGTTATAAATCTCATAAGCGCTTTTTGTAATATCAATTTTAAGCTTTGAATAATCCTTGCCTAGCACAGATTTTACAAAATAGCCATAAATCTCATCTTCTAAAAGAGAGTATTTAGCAAATTCTATTAAAACCCTAACGCTCATTTTTGAAACTAACAAAGAATTATTATTTACATTAGTTTTTAATCCAAATTCATTTAAAAAATTAGCTATTTCATTTGCATTTGCATTATCTCTTGTAAGTATGCAAATATCATCTAATTTTGCTCCATTTTGTAGCAAACTTGCAATTTTTTTATAAACATCGTTTAAGTAATTTTCTGTGATTATTTTGCTTACAGCTCCGTTTTCTTTACTTGCAACTAATTGCTCGTAATAATCATCATAAAGATTTTTAAAATTATTATTTACAAACTCTACTATGGCTTTTTTACTGCGATAATTAGTATCAAGATTTTGCAAGGTTATATTATAGGTTTTATTTTTGTGAAATAAATCAAATACTTCTTGCTTAGCACCCCTAAATGAATAAATTGATTGCTTTTTATCTCCTACATAAAAAAAGCTTTTTTGTTTATCATCTATGCCAATTCCAGCTACTATTTCCTCAACCAAAGGCTTAATGATTTCGTATTGAATAACTGAAGTATCTTGAAACTCATCTATTAAAAGATGGCTTAAGTTTGAGTTAAGTCTAAAATAAAAAAGGTCTTTTAAATCCTTATTTTGCAATATTTTATGAACATAAATCGCAACATCACTAAAGCTTAAAATATTTTGCTCTTTATGATAGTTTTTCGCAACTTCGCTAAATTTATCTAAATAATTAAAGCATAATTTTAATTGATTGCTTTCTAAAAAGCCGTAATATTTAGCAACGATTGATAATAATTCTTCATAAGCAGCTGCAAAAGTTGGCAAATCTAGGGCTTTTTGCACATTTGATTTACTAGCGTCTAAAAGTGAGCTAGAAAGTAAAGAATTTAAATCCGTAATTTTGCCAAGCCATTCATCAACTTTTTTATTCGCTCCAGTAAAATTATCTTTAAGCCTTAAAAACTCATCAAAAGGGCTAATAATTTCTATATCATTTATGATTTTTTCGCCTGTGTAATTTAAATATAAACTCTCAAGCCAGTTTAAAAAATCTCCTAAGCTCATATTAAAATCTTTTAAGTCTTTTACTAATTTTATGGCTTCATTTGTATCTAAAGACTTTAAAAACTCTTCTTTAATATCTAAATAATCAATTAATTCCGCATCAACGCTTAAGCCCTCATGAGTTGCAAAAAGCCTTAAAATCTTAGAAAAAAAGCTATCAAAAGTATAAATCCTAAGCTCATCTTCTTTAAAGTTTTTTAAGAATTTATTTCGTGTATTTATGATTTGCTCTGCACTTAAGCCTAATGAATCTTGCAAAACTTTTAGTTCAGCAGCTCTATTTTCAAGATTTAAAAATACATTTGTAATTCTTTCTTTCATCTCATTTACAGCTTTTTTTGTAAATGTAAGAGCTACTATATCATTAATACTAGCACCACTTAAAACTAGAGCAATATATCTAATACTTAAGGTAAATGTCTTGCCACTTCCAGCACTTGCTGATAATGCGATATGTTTCATGCTCTGTCCTTTTTATTGATTATTAGATGATAATAGCCGTAAGCGTTTTCGTTTTTATCTAAAACAAAGCCATCTTTTAGCGTTGCGATATCGTTTTCAATTTCTTTAGATAATTTATCAAATTTAGCACATTCAAGCACTGCTCCACGGGTGCTTTTTAGATAAATTAAAGCTGTTTTTATTAAAGGCTTATCTAAAAGCATTGCATAAAAGGCTAATTGTTTTTCATGATTTTTGCTTGAGTTTGGCTTATTTGAAGTCTTATAATCAATTATTAGCTCATCACTTATTCTATCTGCAATCCCGTAGGCATTGATATTTGCGATTTTACCCGAGATTTTTTCTTCACATTTTGCACTTGGCTGATTATTATTAATATAATACGCAATTTCATCTAAATTATCGTATATTAAAGCATAATCAATAGGGCTTAAATTATCTTTTAGCTCTTTTTCAAATTCCTGTTTTAAATTCTTAAAATCAGCGTTTTGAAAAAACTCATGAACCTTTAATCCGATTGCTGCTTTTTCGTTTAAATTACTTGGCTCACTTAATTTTAAAATATATTTTAAATAGTATTCATAAGGCGAGTTTAAATAGCATGATAATCTTGAAAAACTCAGTGGCTCTGCAAAAAAATCATGATTTTTTATAAGTTCTAAATCAGGCTCAAGTATGTTTTCATTTGCTTTTGTTTTGCCATTAAATGCTTTTAAAAACGACTCTATAAGTCCTTTTTCATCTACGATTTGTCTTTCACAATTAAAATCTTTTAGCATTCTAGCAGGTGATTTTTCTTCATTTTCAAGGTATAAAACAAAAACTTCCTTAGCATTAAAAAGCTCTTTATAATAATGTCTTTGTAAATTTTCTCTATCAGCATAGCTAATTAGCCCAGCCTTTGTGCGAACTGCGTTGTTTAAAAACATTTCATTCACACTTCTTTTTGGCACTAAATCATCGTTAAAATCAAGAACGATTACTATATCCTTACTCATCCCACGACTTTCTAACACTCCTAGAGCATCAACATTTCCGCCGTTTGTATGAGAGATTTTAATGTTATTAGCGTCAAGTAGCTTGATAATTTGCGAAAAATCTAATTTAAACTCATTATTTAAAAGCTTTATTTCATTTAAGCGATTTTTTAAGATTTCTTTAACTTCAGCGTTTTTACTAAGGCTTAATAGTTGCTCTTTTAATTTATCAAAATCATTTTTATTAAGCTCAATACAACCCAGCAATTTTTTTTGTAAAGTTGCTATTTCATCTTCGTTTAAAATAGCATTTAGTTTTTGTGCGATTTCGTTTGAGTTTAGCCCACTTGCTATATTTAAATAATTATGAATATCAAGAGCTTTTAAGCTACTTGCAACACTTTCATCTGGCATAATAAGTGCGATTTGTTTATCATCTTGATAATATTTTGAAATTAAACTAAGTGCATAAATGTATTGATAAATTGAGCTTTTAAACGAAGCAGTTTTTATAGTGTTATTATAATTTAGCCCAGTTTGTTCTAAGATTTGCCAAGAATTATTAAAGCTTAGAGTATAAGTATAATTTGGCTTAAAGTCTATTTTAAAAGATTTTTTTAATAAATTTGCGTTGTAATCGCTTATATTTGTGATGATTTTTACATTAGTTTCATTTGATAACTTTTCAAAAAATTCTAATTCATATTGCTTTAAAAAGCCGTTTAAATAAAAGGTAATTGATTTAAATTGATTTAATAAAAAATAATTAGGTCTAAGCTCATTAATCGTTATATCATCATATAAATTTTGGCTATCTAGTTCATTTTTATAATGCTTTAAACACTCTTCTAAAATGTCTAAATATTCATCAAAAAAGCTATATAAATCATTATTTCTTAAATCATTTATGCTTACTTTTTGGCTATTTAATTCGCTAAAAAATGAGAATAAATATTCTTTATTTTTTAAAAAACTTAAAAAATCATTTGAAAAATTAAGCTTTTTATAATCTTTAGTTTTATTACAAGCTTTATTCATTGCGATGATTTGCTCTACTTCGGTTGCTCTTCTTTTATCATTTATCGCATAATCTTGAAAAAACTCATTAATACTAATCGTAGTCGCAAAAAAACCATCATTTTTAAGATTTTTTATATAATCTTTTATCTGCCTTAAATTAGAAAATATAATCAAGTCTTTTTTAATCATCTTAATTCCTATTTCAAATTCTTTTTTATCTTTTATTTATTCAGCTTTTTTATCCAAAAAATTATCAATATTTTTAGTAATATACATAAGAACATATAAAACTATCATTATAAGAATTGTTCCTGTAAGTAATGCGAATTGCTCCATTTGAAGCACAGAAAATAACACAGCATAAACTCCACCTAAAAATAACAGCATTCCAAGGCCAAATTTCTTGCTTTTTGTAAGGGCTTTTATATAAAGTGCGTTTGGTATTACAACCATTAATGTAGCGATAATATAGGCAAGTTCAAAACTAAGATACTCTGACATTGAAAGTAAAACCAAATAAAACAAAGTTAGCGAAAATCCAACAACTCCGTATTGAATATAATGAGTTGGTTTTTTGCCTAAAATTTCAAAAACATAAACCACAAATAAACTAAGCATTATAAATAATATGCTGTATTTAGTAGCTCTTATTACTTGTCTATAATGAGTAATGCCTTCGTATAGATTAATTCCGATTAGATTATCGCTTAGATATTGATTTGAATTATTTATAGCTTTTTGATAATTCATAGTAAATGGCATAATTTCATATTTTGCATTAAAACCATTATTATCAAGATTTTTGCTAACTGGCAATGTCCCATAAAAACTAGGCTTGCTTTCTTTTGAATTAATATCTAAGGTATTCTTTTGCGCTAAAGGAAGTATCTCTATGCCTTTTGAACCCCTTAATGTAAAAGAGATTTCAAAAGATGTATTATTTGCTAATAAATTCTTATTAACTAATGATGAGATTCCATATATTAAGTGATAATTTTTACTATTTGTTCCTGCATTTGGTTTTAAATCAACGCCATTTAATTTAAGAGTTGAGATATTTACTAATGATTTTGCATCTAATAAACCTAAAGATAAATAAATTTCATCAAAATCTTGCGGTAATTTTTCATCTAAATCAATAAAATTACCACTAATGCCAATATTTGCATTATAAACACTTGCTTTATATATTCCTTTTTGTCTAATCTCATCTAAAATATCAACTTTTACATCAATTTGGCTTGGGATTATGATTTTTTCGTAGGCGATTTTTTGTGTAGTGATATTGCCTTCTTGATCTTTTATATCTTGCTCTTTAGTACCATTAATTACTAGAAAAATCCCATGTATAGTTTGCTTTTTGCCCCATTCATTGCCTAGATTATCAATCATATTTTCATAAGTATTATTTCTTTCATTTATTATGCCATCTATAAAAAACAATGGGATTTGAAGCAATATTGCAAGTAAAAATATAAAGCCTACTTTTTTGGTTATTGAATTAGATGGTGTTTTAATCATTTTATTTCCTTTAAATACTTTTATAAGCTTAAAATTATCATTAAACTTAGCTTATTTTAAAATGATTATCATATACTAAATAAGCTTAAATTACGAATAGCAAACGAAATTCCTATTTCAAATTCCACTCACAAACCAACCTAAAGGCTAAGCTTAATAAGTTTCATTTTAATTTAGCTTGGATATTTCACTTAGCCTTTTCTAACAATTTTAACCCCTTTAATATCTTAAAGGTATATTAAACAAAAATTATAAAAAATTAACAACTGAGTTTATGGTTTTTAAAATATAGTTTTTTGAAATTTCTAACTTTTCTTTTTCGCTTTCGCTTAGGTTTAAATCAAGAACTTTTTTAATCCCACCTTTGCCTAAAATAACAGGGCGAGAATAAGCTAAATTGCCTTGAACGAAACTTAAAGGCGTGATTAAATTCTCATCATCTTTAATAGCCTTAATAATTCTTGCAATCGTGCTTCCTATTCCAAATTCCGTTTTGCCTTTAACCTTAAAAATCTCTCCGCCTTTAAAACGAGCTTTGTTTTCAATTTCTTCTAAATTTAAATTAAATTCGCTTATATTTTTACCTGCAATACTAGCATTGCTAGCATATAAAAACTGAGTATCTCCATGCTCTGCTAACATATAAGCATTTATATTTTTATACGAAACATTAGTTCTTTTTGCTATTTCAATCTTTACTCTTGCACTATCTAGGGTAGTTCCTGTTCCTATTACTTTTGTAGCATCAATTTTGCTTAATTTTTGAGCATAATAAACTATGCTATCATTTGGATTAGTAGCGATTACAAAAATACCTTTGAAACCATCTAAGCCTTTAATGATTTCTTTTAAAGGTTCATAATTTGCCTTAAGCTCAAGCGTTCTATCAGGCTCAATACAAGCTGTATAAGCTAGAACAATAACATCACATTGAACTAATTCGCTTAAATTATTTGCTGCGATTATTTTAGAATTTGAATTCGTATATTCTAACGAATCTTCAAGATCTTGCATACTTGCAAGTGCAAGACCTTGTATCTTATCAAACAAATAAAGTTCGTTTGCTATATTGCAACTTGCAATCATAAAAGAAGCTGCACTGCCAACTGCACCTAATCCAATAACTCCGACTTTCATTTCGCTAAACTTTTAAAAATCTCAACGCTATCAAGCTTTTCCCAAGGATATGATGCAACGCCAACTTGTCCGTAAGTTGCCACATCAGCATAAGAAAATCCTGCTTTGCTTGGTTCATCTAATCTAAATTTTTCTTTAATCCATCTAGGAGTTAAAGCGAAATTGCTTTCAACAAATGCACTTAAAATATTATCATCTACACTTGTATTTGTTCCCATACAATCAACATTTACGCTTGTTGGTTTTGCAATACCTATTGCATAGCTAATTTGCACTATGCACTTTTTAGCTAAGCCACTTGCTACGATATTTTTTGCAATGTATCTTGCAGCATATAGCCCACTTCTATCAACCTTGGTATAATCTTTAGAGCTTTGAGCACCCCCACCTATTGGACTATACCCACCAAAACTATCTACTATTAGTTTTCTTCCTGTAAGACCACTATCATGTAAGCTTGAGTGATTTACATAGCGACCCGTTGGGTTAATATAAATAATGCAATCGTTTTTATTAAATAATTCTTTTGGTAAGCCTGAGTTTTCTATTAAACTCATAATTTTTGTGCGAACCTCATCAAGACTTAAAGAACTCACACTTGGAGCTGAAACTACTATTGTATGGATTTTTTTAGGCTTACAATTTTCGTAATTTTCTTTGCTCTCATAATCAATTGTAACTTGAGTTTTTATATCAACTCCAAACTCATGCGGATTATTTAGAGCGTATTCATAAACTTTATTGCAAATTAATCTTGCATAATAAATTGCAGCAGGCATAAATTCAGGCGCTTCACTACTTGCAAAGCCAAACATCATACCCTGATCTCCTGCTCCTATTTCGCCGTCTTTTTGATCAACACCTTGATTAATATCATTACTTTGTTCGTTTAATAAAACTTGCACTTTAACATCACTTGGGTGTAAGCACTCAGCCTTGCTAAAATGTGAATCTTCTTTATAACCTATCTTAATTAAAGCGTTTTTTACTAATTCTTCGTATTCTTCTTGACTAACTTTTAAATTTGATTTGATTTCTCCGCCGATTATTACATTTTTACCAGCTACGAATACTTCGCTTGCTACACGAGCATTTTTATCATAGTTTATATGCAAATCAACTATGCTATCAGCAATGATATCAGCACATTTATCAGGATGACCCGCACTAACTACTTCACTTGTGAATAAATACATTTATTATCCTTTATAATAAATTTTTGCTTAATTTTAGCCTTTATAGTTAATGTTTTGTAAGAGTGATTTGCTATATTTTTTCCTTTTTAAGGAGAGTTTATGAGTATGCTAAGTTCAGTTATTACAAGGTATAAAAGCACTAATTTAATCGTGCAAATACTAATAGGCATTATTTTAGGTGTTATTGTTGGAATTTTTGTTCCTAGTTTGGTTGATTTTACTTCACTTTTGGGTAATTTTTTTATAGGTGCATTGAAAGCTATTGCTCCAATTTTAGTATTTATTTTAGTGCTTAGTGCGATTTCTACTAGAGAATACGGAGATGGAACAAAGAAAATTAAAAAAGTTATAATTTTATATTTAATAGGAACATTTTTAGCTTCTGTTTGCGCTGTTATAGCGTCATTTTTATTCCCTACAAAACTAATTTTAGAAATCCCACAAAATACTGATTTGATCCCACCTAGTAGTGTTATTAAAGTATTTCAAGATTTATTATTTAGTATGGTTGAAAACCCTGTAAAAGCCTTAGCTAACGGAAATTATATAGGTATTTTAACTTGGGCGATTGCAGCAGGAATTGCACTTAAGACTTGCTCAAAAGAAGTAAAAAGAGTTTTTATAGATATTAACGAAGGAACTATTAAAATCGTAGCATTTATAGTTCGCTTAGCACCATTTGGAATCTTTGGACTTGTAAGCTCAAATATAGCAAGAACAGGAATTGAAACAATGGCAAATTATGCGATGTTATTAGTAGTTTTGGTTGGCACTATGCTATTTGTAACATTTGTAATAAATCCTTTAATAGTATTTGTTGTAACTAAGAAAAATCCTTATCCTTTAGTTTGGGTTTGTTTAAAACATTCTGCAATTTATGCTTTCTTTACTAGAAGTTCGGCTGCAAATATTCCTGTAAATATGGCACTTTGCTCAAAAATAAATGTAGATAAAGAATTATATGGAGTTTCAATTCCACTAGGTGCAACCATCAATATGGCAGGAGCAGCTGTAACCATTGCTATATTAGCACTTTCGGCTGTGCATACTCTAGGAATTAATGTAAGCTTTACTCAGGCATTATTATTAAGCTTTTTAGCTGCATTTGCTGCTTGTGGGGCTAGTGGGGTTGCTGGGGGTTCTTTACTTTTAGTTCCACTTGCTTGCTCGTTATTTGGAATAAGCGATGATATTGCTATGCAAGTAGTTGGAGTTGGCTTTATAATAGGTGTTATTCAAGATAGCGTTGAAACTGCACTAAATAGCTCAACTGATGTGCTATTTTCTGCGATTTGCTCTGATACACAAATAGATTTAAGTAGGGTTTAAAATGGAATGGGATTTAAGCATAATTTATAAAAATAAAGAAGACTTATATGATAATTTAAAAGATTTAGAAAAAAGAGCCGATGATTTTGCTAGTAAATATGAAAACAAGCTTAACGAATGCGTGGAATTTGAAATAGGAATTAAAGAATTAGAAAATATTTACGAAGGACTTAGCAAGGCTGGTGCTTATGCTTATTTAAACTTTGCAAAAGATAGCTCAAACGGAGCATTTTTGCAAGAAATAAGCGAAATTTGCACAAAAATCTCTTCAAAATTAGTATTTTTTGAAATTGAGTTTTGTGAACTTGAAAACGCACAAGAAATTGCAAACAAAAGTAGCGAATACTCATATTTGCTAAATAACTGGCTAAAAAGCAAAAAATATCAGCTAAGCAAAAGTAACGAACAAATATTTATGAAAATGAGCGTAAATGGAAATGAAGCCTTTTCAAGATTATTTGATGAGTATTTAAGCAATATTACTTTTAAGCTTGATTTAGAAAAAATTAGCGAAGAAGAATTGCTAAGCAAACTTTATAGCCCTGATAGAGCTTTAAGAAAAAGAGCTGCCGACGCACTTACAAAAGGACTTAAGAAAAATATCAAAACTCTAAGCTTTATTTTTAATATGATTAAAAATCATCACAAAACCGAATGTGAATTAAGAGGATATGAAAATCCTTTAAGAGCAAGGAATTTAAGCAATCAAATAAGCGATGAAAGCGTTATGAGTTTAATCAAAGTTGCTGAAAGCAATTATCATCTGGTAGAAAAATATTATAATAAAAAGTGTGAAATTCTAGGCTTAAAAGAGCTAAAAGATTATGATAGATACGCACCGCTTTACTCTGATGCTAGCAATGATTGGGATTTTGAAAAGTCTTGTAAGGTAGTAAAAGATACATTTAATAAATTTAGTCCAAAATTTGCTGATATTATGCAAAAAGCTTTAAATAATCATGCACTTGATGTATATCCAGCTAAAAATAAGCGTGGTGGAGCATTTAGCTATGGTATAAATCCTCAACCATTCGTAATGCTAAATCATACAAATAATAGAAGAGATTTATTTACCTTAGCTCATGAATTAGGACATTTAATTCATCAAAGTTTAGCTGGGCAAAAGCTTGGATATTTTAATGCAAACACTCCATTAACAACGGCTGAAACTGCTAGTGTATTTGCTGAAATGCTAACCTATGATGCTATTAAAGATACGCTTAGTGCAAAAGAGAAAAAAGCACTTCTAGCAAGTAAAATTGAAGATATTTTCGCAACATTTTTTAGACAAATTAATTTTACAAATTTCGAAATAGCTTTACATAATCACGAAGGCGAATTAAGTGTAGATGAGCTTTGCGATTTATGGCTAGCTGAAGGGCAAAAAATGTTTGGTAAAAGCGTAAAATTACGCAAAAAATATAAATATTGGTTTAGCTATATTCCGCATTTTATACATTCGCCGTTTTATTGTTATGCGTATTCTTATGCGCAATTATTAGTTTTAGCTTTATTTGGACTTTATAAGAGTGGAAAATGCCCTAATTTTGTGGATATTTATACTGAGTTTTTAGCAAGTGGGGGTTCTAAATCACCAGCCGAATTAGTTGCTCTTTTTGGTCTTGATTTAAATAGTGATGAGTTTTGGCAATTAGGTATAAATGAAATTTCAAAAATGGTTCAGGAGTTTTGTGAATGAGTTATTTAGATAAACTAAATCCCGCTCAAAAAGAGGCGGCTACTTTTGTAGATGGAAGTTTGCTAATTTTAGCAGGTGCTGGAACAGGTAAAACCCAAACTATGATTAGTAGATTAGTTTATCTAATAAGCGAAGTTGGAATTAGTCCTGAATCAATCTTAAGCCTTACATTTACAAATAAGGCTGCAGCTTCTATGAAAGAGCGAGCAGTTTCAATGCTAAATGATATTGGCTTTAGTGGAAATTTACCAACCCTTAGCACATTTCATAGCTTTGGAATGGAGTTTTTGAGTGAATATATAGAATTACTTGATGGGCGTAGAAGAAAAAATTATAGGCTAATTGATACTGATGATAAAAAAGACATTATAAAAAGCCTAGTCTTAGATAAAATTAGGCTAGATGATATTAATTTCTTAGTAAAAGATAAAAAAGATAAAGAAATTTTAAAAGAAGAAAGAGAGTTTTTAAACGATGAAACAAAAAAAGCTCTTGCTTATATAGAAGAAGTAAAAAATACTTTGGAATTTGAAACAGCAAATACAAATCACGAAATATATGTAAAATACGAAGAAATTTTAACTAGAGATAATTTAATTGACTTTGATGATTTAATCATTTTACCGCACGATATTTTAAAGCAAAACCTTGCAACTGCAAAAAAAGTAAGCGAAAAATACTCTTATATAATGGTAGATGAGTATCAAGATACTAACCTAGCTCAATTAAAATTATTAAAGCTACTTTGCACGGCTCATCAAAATATAGTAGTAGTTGGCGATGATGACCAAAGCATTTATTCATTTCGCCATGCAAGGGTGCAAAATATTTTAGGTTTTGCTGATGATTTTAAGGGTGCAAAGATAATAAAACTTGAAGAAAATTATAGAAGCACGAAAACTATATTAACTCATGCAAACAATGTAATCTCAAACAATAAATCAAGATATGGAAAAGAGCTTTTTACTAATAATAAAATAGATGATGATATTACTAGACTTGAAAATTATCATGAAGTAGTTTATGAGATAAAAAAACTTATAGAAAACGATGTAAAACCTAGTGAGATTTGTATTATTTATAGAATGAATATGAGTGCAAACTTCATTGAGCCTAGGCTAATTAGCGAAAATATTCCTTATAAAGTGATAGGCTCGGTGCCGTTTTTTGAAAGAGCTGAGATAAAACTGCTTTTAAATTATTTAAGGCTTTATATTAATCATAATGATAATTTAGCTTTCAAAAAAATCATAAATATGCCTAAAAGAAAGTTCGGTGAAAAAGCCTTAGAAAAGCTAGAAAATAATGCTACTAAGCTTTCTTTACTTGAAAGTCTAAAGGATAATCTAGCAAGTTTTAAAAATAAAGAAATTAATGATTTTGTGGAGCTTTTTACTAACACACAAGATAAATTTGCTTTATTTTTAAATAAATTATTAGGCTTAGAAGTTCATAAATTATTTGATAATGTAAAGGCTAGAGAAGAAAACTGCTCGGTGTTTTTTGATATTATTAGAAGAGAATGTGGCTTTAATGCTGATATTACTAAACTTACTAATTTTTTAAACAAAATCATCTTACAAGAGCAAATCCTAAAAGAAAGTAATGAGTGCATAAATCTTTTAAGCATACATGCTAGCAAGGGGCTTGAGTTTTCTTATGTATTTTTAATTGATTGTGATAATGGCAAAATGCCTTGTGCTTTTATGGGTGGCGGGGTTGATATTGAAGAAGAGAGAAGGCTTTTATATGTAGCAATTACTAGGGCTAAAAAGAAATTTTATTTTCAATACGATTTAACAAATCCAAGTATTTTTGTAAGCGAAATAATGCTAATTAAAGCAAAAGAAGAAGTAAAAGAAGAAAATTCAGAGTTTAAAATAAATGCTTTAGTATCTCATAAATTATTTGGCATAGGCAAAGTAACAAATGTAGAAAACAACACAATCAGCGTTAATTTTCAAGGAAATATAAGAAAATTAAACAAAAGCTTTTTAACTCTTATCTAAGAATTACGAATAAAAATTCGTAATTCTCTCAATCAATCATTGATATGTGGGCTGCAATACAATGTGCCATACCAAGTAATTGTGCAATGATTTACTGGTCTTTTATATTCATGCCCAGCAGCATATACAACTGAGCTTAAAGCTAACAATAAAACAACAGATGAAAATAATTTCTTCATAATCTCTCCTTTTTTTAAAAATTTAGTAAATTATTACTAAAAACTCTTAAAAAAAAATAAAATTAACCGATATAAGTTAAATAAAGGAGAATAAAAATGGATTTAAGTATTTGCGATATGGGAGGGTTCTTAAACTCTAGCCTACATAAAATAAAAAATGTAAATAGCACTATTAATCTAAGCCAAATAAGAAAAGATATAAAAACAAATAATTTTGAATATAAAACAAGTGATAAAGAATTAAATGTATTTTTTAGCCTTGATAATAAAAGCGTAGGAATTAGCTTAGATAAAGATATTTTAAAAGATTTAAAAAGCTTTTTTAATAAAAATGATTTTTTAGAAGAAAATGGAAAAACTATTTTAAAAGGCGATGTGGCTAATTATGTAGCGGGTTGGTTTAGTGAGATTGCATTTGATTTAAAATATCTTGAAAGCGATAGTGATAATAATGGGGTTTTAAATAGTGAAGAGTTGATGAATACTTTTACCAATGGGCTTTACTTTAACCAACAAAAAAATGGAATATATGTATTAGATGAAATTGTTCTAAATGAAAAAGCAGATGAAGACTATTTAAGTCAAATCGGCGAAAAAAACATAAACACTATTTCAAAAATGATTAATAATAGAATATTTTTTGATAAAGATAAAGATGGAGAAATATTAGTAAAAGAACAATACATTGAAGATGAAAGCGAATATTTTAAAAACTTAAATCAAGCAAAAGAAGAATTAAAAGATAAGAAAGAAAAAATAGAAATTAATCCAAAGCTAAAAGAATACGCAATAAATGAAGAAAACAATCACATAAGAAAACTAAAGCAAGATATACAACTATTTAAAAACTCAAATGCTTTAAAGATAAATGAAGATAAAGAAAAAGAATTAAAAGATAAAAATACCTTAGAAGATTTTTGCGAGTTTAGTATAAAGCTAATTGATGAGCTTAAAGATTATAAACTGCTAGATTTAAAAGCCTAATTCAAATTCTTTTAATTAAGAGGAACATATTTTGCTACTTCTTATCAAATAAAGGAGAGCAAATGATAATAAATGATAGGATTGTTCTTAGTTCTTACACTAAAACAAATAATTTAAAAGATAATAAAAACGCTTCATTTGAAGAAGCCTTACAAACTCAAAGTAAAGCAGCAAATACTATAAATGATGAACTAATCAATAAGTGTATATCAAATGCTGAAGATGATTTTGCTTGGTCTATGTTTGGTTTTTGTACTTACTTTCCAACCGAATGGCACACTCCTAGAAAAGATAAAGAATTAGATAGTGAGTATTTAAATAGAATTCCTAAAGAAGATGTAGGGGTAATGATGTTTTTAGAAGCTTGTGGAATAGCTGAGACTAGAAAATTAGATCCAATTAAAAATGATTTAGATTATAAAGTGTTAAAAGCAGCAGAAGAAGTATTGGAAAACTATCAAATAACACCTGATTTAGAATTAAAAATAATTGAATTTGCTAAAAAATCATCAAAAGAATTTATGAATAATTTTGATTTACCATCTGGAAGTGTAGGACTTGATCACCCTAAATTACAAGCTATTTTTAAAAAACATGGAATTTCAATGGATGAATTTGTAGATAAAGAAAAACTAATGAAACAAAGCTTTAAATTTGATTTTGATAAAGAAAAGGATAAATTATTTGATGAACTTTTAAAACTAGGAGAAAACAATAAAATAAGATTAGGAATTAGTTAATTTAAGTATTAGTAAAAATGGAACTTAAATTTCGGAAAGTCTTTTGTAATTTTAAGATTAGCAATTTAAAACAGATATTGAAATTCCTATTTCAAATTCCTTAAAATTTATGGCAATTTAACTTGCCATAAATTATACAGGAATTACTCTTATATTTGGACTTAAGTTTTCTTGTAAAACATTTTCAATCGCATATAATGTCCCAGTGCTTCCACTAGAACAGCCACTACATGCTCCTAAATAGCGAATATATAAATCGCACATACCATCATTGCCTTTTTGAATATCAATAACTTCTAAATCACCGCCATCCATATGAAGCATTGGGCGAATTTCAGCATCTAATAGCTCTTCTACAGCTTTAATTTGTTTTACAACGGTTAAATCATCAAAATTATCACTTAGCGTAGCTTTTGCTAAACGCTCTTTATCCATTTGTGCTCTAGTTTCAGCTAAAATATCTACTAGATAGTATTCTCTTTTTTCATGTCCGCCAGCTCTTACGCAAGATTTACAAAACGCTCCTGCTTTAGTATATTGCGTGATTTGTTCAACTGATTTTAAATCATTTAATCTTATTACTTCTTTTATTGTCTTAAGGCTAACTCTTGCACACTCACATACTATTATTTCTTCTTCAAAATCTTCAGGATTTACACCTTTATACTGAGCAGCTGCAGCTTTTATAACATCATAAGCCATTACACTACAATGCATTTTTTGAGGTGGAACTGCAGGAGTTTCTGGATTATCACGCATAGCAAACTCAACATCAATATTTGTAATCTTTACTGCTTCATCTACCGTTTTACCTATACATAAACCTGCCATAGTATCGCTACTTGCAATCGCTGTTCCACAGCCAAAGCTTTTAAATTTAGCATCTTTTATGATATTTGTAGCTTCATCAACTAACCAATAAAGCCTAACAGCATCTCCACAACTCTCAGCTCCAAAATCTGCTACAATAAGCTTTGTATTAGTTGCTTTTGCATCTTCTTCAGTTAGCTCTCCCATGTGTCTTGGATTATTCATTAAATCCTGAACTTTTTGTGAATACTCATCCCAAATTGAACCGCTTATTAAATTATTCTTTGCCATTATTTATCCTTTTTAAGAAAGCTTGGTGTATAAGCATAAGTGCTTGAAATTGCTCTTAAACGCTTTGCAGCTATTTTGATTTGCTCTGCTGCATAATCAATTTCGCTTTCTGTATTAAATCTACTTAAACTAAGTCTTAATGCAGTATGGGCTAAATCAGCTTCAGCTCCGATAGCTTCCATTATAGGATTGCTCTCAAGGTTTTCAGATGCACACGCACTTCCTGTGCTTGCAGCTATGCCAGCCTTGTTTAAATCCCAAAGCATTGCTTCGCCTTCAACGCCTTTAATACTTGCTAAAATAGTATTAGGAACTCTATTTTCTCTACTTCCAACCACACTAACATCAGGTATAGTTAAAATCTCATCTTCAAGCTTATCTCTTAATCTTCTTATGTGTGAATTCTCGTAATCTAGCATTAAATTTGCAAGTCTTAAAGCCTCAGCCATTCCAACAATTCCTGCAACATTTAATGTCCCACTTCTACGACCACCCATATGCTCTCCACCATGAAGTAATGAAGTAAGCTTTAAGCCTTGTTTAATATAAAGCCCACCAACTCCTTTTGGTCCGTGGAATTTATGAGCTGAAAATGAAGCAAAATCAACCCCTGCACTTCTAAAATCTACTTTGATTTTACCTACTGCCTGAGTTGCGTCTGTATGAAATAAAGCCCCATGCTCATGAGCAATATCGCATAATTGCTTAATAGGGAAAATCATTCCTGTTTCATTGTTCGCCCACATGATATTTACAAGTGCAGTTTTGTCGCTTATCATTTCTTTTAAATCTTGCACATTGCAAGTGCCTTCGCTATTTACAGGTAAGGTTTTGATTTTTACACCAAGTCTTGCTTCTAAAAAAGCACAGGTAGCCCCAACTGCAGGGTGTTCTACTCCACTTATTATGATTTCGTTTTTATCTTTGTTTAAAATCTCATCAAAATAAATGCCTTTTAAAACCCAGTTGATACTCTCAGTAGCACATGAAGTAATGATTACATCATCTAAATCACTTGCACCTAAACCTGAATATAATTTATCTAAAGCCTCATTTAGTGGCTTATGTGTTGCTTGTCCAAAACGATGAAGCGAATTTGGATTACCATAAATGTTTTCTAAATATGGTTTCATAAGTTCAAAAACGCTAGGATCAATCATCGTTGTAGCGTTATTATCTAAATAAATCTCTTTCATATTTTTTCCTTCTTTTTAACCATTTTAAAAATGGGATAAAAATTATCTTTTATAAATAATATTCCAAATTATTAAATGAATTATTATTCTTCAATTCTAATTAAATTAATTTCACCTTTTACAAATTCTTGAGTTTGTAACTCGCTTAGCAATTTAGTAATTTTTGCTTCATTTGCAATATGTGTTGTTATAAAAATCGTTCTTGTTTGATTTTTTGATGGGCGTTGCATTAGGCTATCTATGCTAATTTCGTTATTACTCATAAAGCTTGTAATTTTGTTTAAAACACCTATTTTATCATCTACGCAAAGTCTTAGGTAGTATTTTGAACTTATATCATTAATACTTACAAGGTTTACTTTTGGCAATTCATTGTAGCCTAACATTTTGCGAGTTTTATTATCAGCAATTTGCATTAAATCGCTTAAAACCGCACTAGCAGTCTCAAGACTACCAGCACCTGCTCCATAATATAAACTCTCACCTAAAGCGTTGTCATTTAGTAAAATTGCGTTCATAGAATTATTTACACTTGCTAAAATATGATTTTTGTCTATTAAAGTAGGATGAACTCTTATTTCTACTTTATCTTCGTTTTGCTTTGCGATTGCTAAAAGCTTAATTCCGAATTCAAATTCCTTTGCAAAATAAAAATCATCATTGCTAATCTTATCAATTCCTTGAACCAAAATATCTTCAGGCTTAACATTAATCCCATAAGCTAAACTTGCTAAAATCGTAAGCTTATGGGCTGCATCCATTCCATTAATATCAAGCGAAGGATTTGCTTCAGCATAGCCTAATTCTTGAGCTTGTTTTAAGGCTATTTCATAGCTTATCCCTTCATTTTGCATTTTTGTTAGAATATAATTTGATGTGCCGTTTAAAATACCTTTTATACAATTAAATTTATTAGCACTCAAACCTTCTTTAATAATCTTAATAATAGGCACTCCACCAGCAACACTAGCTTCATAACCAAAGTATTGATTTGGCTTTAGTATTTTTTCAATATCGTAACGATAATAAGCTAGTAAGGCTTTATTTGCCGTAATTACATGCTTATCTTTAGCTAAAGCTTGTTTTATACACTCATAAGCAAATGTTGTCCCGCCCATTAACTCGCAAACTACATCAACATCGCTATTTAAAATATCTTCAAAATTATTTGTTTGTTTATAAGGACAATTATTTTTATGTGTTCTTGAATAAACTAAAGATATTTCTATATCTTTTCCAAGGCGTTTTTTTATTAATTCCTTGTTTGTTTCTATTAATTTTGCTACCCCACTAGCAACCGTTCCAAATCCTAATAATGCTATTTTCATTACATTCCTTTTATATTTAATCCTAGCTTAATATTTTCTAAGGTAAATGCATCTCCTACAATTATATAAGCACACATTTTTGGCACTGCAAGATTTAATTCTTTAAATGATTTATCACTTTTATAAGTTGAAATTAAATTAAGATTTTTATCTAAAAATTCAATTTTTGGATACCAAATATTATTTAGATTTCTATCAATAATAAGCTTTGAAACATTGTTAATCTTTATAAAATAAGAATCAAGCGGCTTGCTAAGTTCTAATAAACTTCCACTATTTAGCATAAAATCTGCTTGAATACTTGCTCTACTAAAGTCTAATTCATAGCTAAATTCATTGCCATTTCTTTTAGCATCTACTATATAAACACCTGTTTTTCTTAAAGCTTCATATAAAGAACCTGGGTCTATGCTAAATTTTGAATTAATAGTAAAAGCAACGCTCATTTCATCGTTGTTTTTTGAGTATTCGCTTATTAAATAATAATTAATTCCGATTTGCTCATAAGCAAGAGTTATTGCTTTTAAAAATATTCCAGCTTTTGCCTTTGCTTTAAATTTTACTTGCATATTTAAAGCATCGTTATATGCGTAAGTAAGTAATGAATTCATTTTTAAAACTTGCGTAATTGCCTTAATATTTGGCATTCCACCTTGCATATAAGAACCACTTGGAAATAATAATCTAAGCTTAGCATCTTTTGAGCTATCATTTACTAATTTAGAAGCTATTTCATAAGATGAACTTGCATATATTAAAGAGCTAAATACTAATAAAGATAATAATTTTTTCATCATTTCGCCTTGTCTAATTTAGAATATTCTTTTTGTGTTATAAATTTAACTTTTCCATCTTTAAATAATATATATCTTGGGTCGCTATTTTTAGGAAGTTCTACATTCGTTTCGTTTAAAGATAGTGAAAATAAATTATTTCCTACGAAAATCAAAGAATCTTGATTAAAGCTTACATTTTTTGTAACCATATAATTTTTGGTTTCTTTTGTTTTAAGATTTTTTACACTAACCCATGCTTTAGTGCTTGGAGTAAGTAATAATTTGTTTTCTTTTTTTACTTCTACCTTTACTTCTTCTTTAATTTCTTCTTTTGGTTTTGGGGTATCTTTGAGTTCTTTAATTTCTATATTTTCTTGAACTTCTTCTTTTATAGGTTTAATAATTTCTTGCTTATTTTCTTCTACTTCTTTTACTTCTTGTTTGATTTCTTCTTTTACTTCTTGAGCTTGTTTGATTTCTTTTATAGGTTCTTTTATGATTTCTTTTATAGGCTCTTTTTTAATCTCTTCTAAAGGTATTATTATTTCTTCTTTTACTTCTTCTTTTACAAGTTGTTGCGGAGTTTCTTTTACTTCTTCGGTGTCTTCATTATAATAATTAAAATAATAAAAAGCCCCTGCAATTACAACAATCGTAGCTATACTAAGATAGATAAAATAAGCTAAATTACTGCTTGATTCATTACCTGAATTATAGCCCATTACCTTTGGCTTTACTTTTAAAGAATTCTTAGTATTTGTAAGGTTATTGCTTTTGTATTCATTATATTCTTGTAGCCATTCGCTAAAGTCTATATTATACTCACGCTCTAAGATTTTAATATTCATAGCCACATTAACATTACTTAAACTCTCATAATCTTTATTAATAATAGCCTTTATTCTAGCTTCATCTAAATGTGTTTTTGAGGCAATTTCTTTTACCGAAAAACTTTTTAAATAATCTAAATTATTCATTCATTATCCTATCTCCTAAAATAGCAAAAGCATTGCTAACATTTAGGCTATCAAAATTATTCTTCATTGTAATTTTTACTTCTAAATCACAAGCTCTTATTATCTTAGCACTTAAGCCTTTTCCTTCACTTCCCATAATTAAAGCTGATTTAGAAGCAAAAGTTATTTTATTATGCTCTTTTGCATTTTCTGAATGATTTGCTGCATAAAAATTAAAACCAATTTGCTTAAACTCATTAATCAAGCTTAAAATATCTTTAGTTTGAGTAAATTTCATCTCAAGCAAAGCACCTGCACTAGCTCTCATAACAGCTTCAAGATTAACATTATTTCCTGAATGAATTATCCCATCAAAGCCTAAAGCATAAGCACTTCTAGTAATTGAGCCTATATTTCCTACATCGCTTAACTCATGTAAGATTACAATTTTTTGCATATTTTTAAAATCTTTAATATTAGCTAATTCATACTCGCTAACTTTTGCTAAAAAACCTTGATGATTTCCACCCTTAGCCATTGCTTGAGCTTTTATAAAATCAAGTTTTGTGATTTTTTTACCTATTTTATTAATATCTTTAAAAGTTTGTTTATCTAAATCTTTTGCTAAATATATTTCTTCTATTTTTTCTGGTGCTTTGCTAAGATAGTGCATAAACACTTGTTTGCCATAAATTATCATTTTTCTTCACTTTTTAATAAATTTTCATAATTTTGTTTTGGGCTAAGTCCGTTTAATTTACTAAGTAATTTTGACTTATCCTTTAAAGAAATATTAAGGCTTAAAATATCTTCGCTTGAGATATTAGAATTTGAATTAGGAATTTGATTATTAATTACTACTACCCATTCGCCTTTTAAATTCTCATTTTTTAGCAATTTAGCTAAATTTTTTGCCTTGTCTTTGTATGTTTTTTCATACATTTTTGATATTTCTTTAATTAAAAATATTTCCTTATCTTCATCAATTTTAGCAATATCTTGTATCAAATCCATAATTCTTGTAGGTGCTTCATATAAAATAGTAGGATAAGCTTGATTTAGTGCATTTTCTATTTGTGCTTGACGATTTTTTTTGATATTTAAAAATCCTAAAAATATAAACTCTTTATCGCTAAATCCACTAGCTACAAGTGCTGTAATAGCAGCATTTGCACCTGGCATTACACAATATTTTATATCATTTTCTTGAGCATATTTTACTAACGAAATTCCAGGATCACTTATACAAGGCATTCCTGCATCACTTAAAAAAGCTATATTTTTTGAAAAATCAATATTTGAAAAATCAAATTCTTTTTCATTATGTGAATGTAATGATATGTAGTTTTTACTTCCAAAATCTATATTATATTTAGCACTAAGTAAGTTAATTAAAGCCTTACAAACTCGCACATCTTCGCAAAAAATCAACTCACAAACTTGTAAGACTTCTAAAGCACGATATGAGATATCGCCTAGATTTCCTATTGGTGTAGGAACGAAATAAAGCATTATTGCATTTGATATTTTTTCTTAAATTTCTCAACTCTACCTGCAGCATCTACGATTTTTTCACTACCTGTGAAAAATGGATGGCAATTTGAACAAATATCTACTCTTAATTCTTCTTTATTTGATTTAGTAACAAAAGTATTTCCACAAGCACAAACTACGGTGCAATTTTTATAATCTGGGTGAATGTCTTTTTTCATAATATTTCCTTTTTTGCGTAAATAAAAACGCAGATTGTATCTTAAATTACATTAAATCTACATTAAAATTTTTGCACTTATGCCAATTACTGCGGTTTTTGCCTTTAAAATATTTGATATTTTTAATCCTTGAGTTTTGAATAATTTTCTTTCTTTTTCGCTAAATCCGCCTTCAGGGCCTATTACATATAAACAATCTTTATTAAATTCACATAAGTCGTTTTTATTAAAATCAATCAAAATAAAATCTTTATATAGTTTTGCAAGCTCACTTAAGCTATTTAAAATAGTAATTTTTAAAATATCGGCTCTTGCACATTGTGAGCTTGAATTATGCAAAATCTTTTCAAGCTTTGCTAATTTTTTCTCATCAAATTTATAAGATTTTTGAGAAAAATCTGTATAAACTAAAAATAATTCTTCAAGCCCTAATTCATTTAAATAAGGAGCAATTTCTAAAATACTATCTATTTCTATCATTGCAAGGGCTAATCTTAATCCGCTTTTATTTGTTTTAAATTCAAAAGTATTTTTAAGACTTAATCTAATATCATTTCTTTGCATAAATACGATTTCGTATTCGTGTAATAGTCCATCTAATTTACTTAATTTTACGATATCTCCTAAGCTTTGTCTTCTTGCCTTAAAATGAGCTACTAATTCACTATCAAGCCTAATTTCGCTTTCACCTGCGTCTTTATTAAAATAATAAAACATTAAAAAGCCCCATCATAATAAGTAATTTTGCTAGTTCTAAAAACAAGCTTAGTTTTTTAAATTTCGTATATTCTTTACTTCTTCTATATTTTTTAAACTTAATAAATTGAAAGATAGAAATTGCAAGAATTAAAATTAATCCAAACAACATTAAAAATCTAAAATCATTAAAGCCTTTCATTGCTTCAAGCAAAATCCCTGTAAAAAACACACAAGCAATTATGGTGTAATATGCTGGTAGTAGCACTCTAATTCTAAAAATATATTTATGAATGTCTTTAAGATATTGCGAAAAAACAAAATATAAAATTTCTAAAAACACTAAAATATAGACAAAAAACAAATGTATGCTAATAAAATCGCTCATTAAACTTCCTTAGGATTTATAAAAATTTCATTATTTTTTATTTTTTCTAATAATCTAGGGTCGCTAAAATCATCTAAAATAGCTTGTGAGAATGTGATTTTAGAAATATCAATTATAGGCAAATCATTATAAAACGCATCTTCGTATTCGCATTCAGCCCAGCCTGTTCTAGTCTCATTTAGCTTGATTTTATCAACTTTTACGCTTTCATTATTATGCATTTGGGTGTTTTTTAAAATAATTGAAATTAATATAAAAAATACTATGCTTAAATTTTCTGCACTGATATTGCAAGGTAGTTCTATCCATCTTGCTGAATGTTTTTTAATATCTTCTAAATATTCTTTATCATCATCTATATAAAGGCAAGTGCTATGATCAAAAGCATCTATGATTTGCTTAATATTTCCTTTTAAAAGCCCGAAATCATAGACCATTCCAGCCTTATCAAGTGTATTTGCCTTTAATACTAATTCAAGTTTATATGAATGTCCGTGAATGCTAGTTTTGCACCTTTTTGAGCTACAAAATCTAACTATATGAGCGTTTTCAAACTCAAATAATTTTCCTATTCTCATACACCCTCCAAATCATCATAAATTCTAATATGCACCCTATCGGTATAATTAAAACCATTATTAATTGCATATTCTAAAACGCTTTTTGCATTCATACTTAATTCTTTATTAGTTGAGCCTTTTGGCATTAAATAAAAATCATTATTAGAATAATCTTTTCTTAAAGCAAGTAATTCGCTAGTATCATTTAAATCAAACTTATCTAAAACTATTTTAAAAAATGCTCCTTTTGAATTGTTTATAATTGAATTAATTGCTTCGTGATTAATTCTTTTGTTTTTTGGCATTTTGCTATTTTCAAGCTTTACACCCATTGCAAAATAGCACTTTTTGTAAAAATCATAATTTTTTAGTTTTATACTAGCATTTGTTTCAAACTGAACCAAATAATCATTATTCGTTAAATACTCTAAAAGCTCTATAAATTCAGGCTCTTCTTGATGAATTAAAGGCTCTCCACCTGTAATTACTATCATAGGTTTATGCTTAAATGAGCTTAATTTATCTTTTAAAATTCCTATTTCAAATTCTTTGTATTCATCGCTAAAATCTGCTGTATAAACAGCTCTTAAAGTATCACAACCTATAAATTCTTTATTATTCTTACTTTTTTTAACACCAAAACCAAAGCAAGAGAAATTACAACCCGCAAAACGAATAAAATAAGCCAATTTTCCAGCAAAAATTCCCTCACCTTGAATACTCAAAAACTCTTCAACCAGCTTCATCATCCACCCGTTTGCGAAAACGACCTAGCTGAACTTTTATTATCATCTTCGCCCCATTTATTCTTCTCAGGTTTGTTTTCTAAAACCGTATTTAAAATACTTAAAGCCTTATTAATATCCTTATCTCTTAAAGCTTTTTTAATACTCATAGCCTCATCAAAATAAAGGCAAGGTATTAAAAATCCTTCAGCACTAAGTCTTAAGCGATTGCAACTTTCACAAAAATCATGCTTATGTGGATTAATCACACCAAAAACATAATCAAGCTCGTTAATTTTAAATAAACTTGCAGGTGAATTTGGCTCTTTTTCTAAAGCTGTGATTTCATATTTTTCCTTTACTTTACCTAAAATCTCAGCTTCTCTTAAGCCTTTTAATTGTCCGTAAGCGTGTTCGTTTTCCATAAATTCAATAAATCTTATTTGGATATTTCTTTGCTTTGCAAAAAGTATTAAATCACATAATTCATCTTCATTAATGCCTTTTAAAGGAACACAATTTACCTTTACTTTTAGCCCTACCCTTAAGGCTTCTTCAATGCCTTCTAAAACTTCTTTTAATATATCTTTTTGAGAAATTAACTTAGCCCTACTAGGCACTAAAGTATCTAAAGAAACATTAATTCTTACAAGTCCAGCAGCTTTTAGTTTAGCAGCTTGTTCTTTTAATAAATAGCCATTTGTAGTAAGTGCTAAATCTAAATCACTTTTATAATCAATTAGCATTTTTATAAATTTATCCAAATCTGCTCTTACAAGTGGCTCTCCACCTGTTAAACGGATTTTATCCACGCCTTTATCCATACATAATTTTGCAAATAAAAACAATTCTTCATAACTTAATAAATTTTCTTTTGGCACATGATTAAAAGGAACTTTTGGCATACAATATAAACACCTAAAATTACACCTTTGAGTAAGTGAAATTCTTAAATAATTTATTCTTCTTCCATACGAATCTATTAACATTTTTAAACCTTATAAACTTTTTAAAATTATATTAATTACTTGCGGACTTTTATTTAAAAGACTTGCGATTTCATCAACACTTTTGCCATCGCCATAAAGCTTTAAAATCTGCATTCTAGTAGAATCATCATCAGGTTTTAGTCTAGAGATTGGCTCGGTTGCTAATTCTAAATTAGCAATTCTGCTATCTTGACTTTTGGTTACTTCTTGAATACTTTCTTGAATAATGCCTAAATCACTATTTAATTCGTTAATTCTTTCATCAATAATAGAATGTATTAAAAACTCGCAATTTTGCATAATATTATCATTAAATTCGTTTTGTTTTGAATGATTTATTTCAGCGATTTTCATCTTTTCAATAACTTGCTCTAGCCTATGAATTGATTTGTAATTTTCATCAATAGCCTTTAAAACCCCATCTAATTTATCATTTAAATCTCTTGATGTAAGCCTTACATACAAAAACATCAAAATAATAAAAATTATAAAAACAATATAAATTATTAAATCAATCCCCATTTTTTTCCTTTTTAATATGAATTAGATTTCTTTGAGTATCTGCTACGAAAATATTTAAACCTTCTTGATCATATCTTTTCATTTGTGTGATTTTGAAAGTATCTTCGCTAATAGCCTTGAGCCAACAAGATATGGTTCTATCTACTAAAACAAGCCTTGCATAATAGCTTTGATTAACTTCTAAAACGCCATCAACTCTAATAAAATCATAATTAATTGCATTAGCAAATGTTTCATCACTAAGAGTTATTAATTCATCTTTTTTAAGGTTTTTAAGCTCTAAAATATCCCTTTTAATATCACAAAGCATTTCAAAAAACAATTTATCTTCAGGATACATATCCATTTTAGAAGCTCTGTGTCTATAATCTTGCAAAGATTTATGATAATTCATAGCGTTATATTCTTGTAAAAATTTATCGCTTAATTCATCACATTTTTCATATTCAATCTTAAATCTTGTTTCATACATAATCATTAGCTAACCTTTAAATCAATTATAAAAAATACTAAGAATAATATACTAATAAAAGCATTAATATCAAAAAAAGCTCTTTCAATATTTTTTGTATTTTTTCTTACAATAATATGCTCTAAAATAAGCATAAGCCCTACAATAATTAAGCCTAAATATGCATAAAATCCAACATTTACACTAGCTAAAAATACTAGCCAAAACAAAAACGCAATTAAATGAAAAATAGCAGCGATAAATAATGTAGCCTTTTCTCCAAAACATGATGGAATTGAAAATAATTCTTGATTTTTATCAAATTCTAAATCTTGTAAAGCATACAAACAATCAAATCCAGCAGTCCAAAAACAAACAGCAAAACATAAAGCTATAGAATAAGAGCTAACACTATTAGTAAGAACAATTTCTCCAGCAATACAAGCAAAACCTAACGATAAGCCTAAAATTATATGAGCTAGATATGAAAAGCGTTTAAATAAAGAATAAGAACCAAGTAAAATAAGTGTAAAAAAGCTAAGATAAAAGCACAATTCATTTATAAAATATGCTAATAGAACAAAAATACAAGCATTAGCAATTATAAATAAAGCTAAATTAAATCTACCTACCCTACCATCTACGCTAGGACGATTTTTTGTCCTTTCATTTAAGATATCAATATCTGCATCAAGCAAGCGATTTAACGCCATTGCATAATTTCTTGCACTAACAGCACAAAGAAGAGCCAAAATAAACTTAAGCCAAATATCATTAAAGCTTAAATCATATAATTTTATAGCACTAAGCATTGAAACTAATAAAAACGGCAAAGCAAAAATGCTATGCTTAAATACAATTAATTCTAAAATATTTTTTAACTTTTGCATAACTATCCTTTATGCTAGTTTATAATATTTTAATTAAGATTTAAGGATAAAAATGAAAAAAATAGCCCTAATAGGAACAACAGCAAGTGGCAAAACAGCCTTGGCTCATAAGCTTGCTCTAAAGCATAATGCAGTGATTTTAAGTCTTGATAGCTTATGTTTATATAAAGAGCTAAATATTATAAATGCTAAGCCTGATAATGCTATGCTTAATGAAGTTAAATATTTTGGAATAAATCTAATTAGCGTTAAAGATGATTATAATGTAGGGCTTTATTTTGATGAATACAAAAATGCTTTAAATTATGCAAAAAAATATGAAAAAAATCTAATAATAGTAGGTGGAAGTGGATTTTATCTAAGCGCTTTAACTAATGGTTTAAGCCCTAAAATTGATGATATTAAGCATAATTTAAGCCTTGATGAAATCTATAATCTAATGCAAAGTATTGATAAAGATAGCAAAATCGCAGCTAATGATAAGTATCGATTAAATAAATGGTATAGCATTTATTTAACTACAAATGAAATCCCTAGTCTTTGGCTTAAAAATAACACTCAAGAGCCTTTAATAAAGGATATTTTAATTTATGATATTTTATGGGACAAAGAAGAATTAAACAAAAGAATAGAGCTAAGAACTAAGCAAATGCTAGAACTTAATGCCTTTAATGAAGTGATAAATCAATATAAATTACATGGATATACAAAAGCCTTACAATCAATTGGAGCAAAAGAAATAATAGATTGCTATGAAGGAAGAATTAAAAAAGAAGAATTAGAAGAATTAATTACAATTCATACAAGACAACTTGCTAAAAGACAACGCACATTTAATAAGAAATTTAACGCTCATACCTTTGAAATCTCAACGGAATTTGAATTAGGAATTTGCTTTGATAAATTAAGCGAGATTTTGAAATAATCTCGCTTAAAAATAAAAATATACAAACAATGAAATAATAATAACACAGCCTATATTTAAATATCCACCCGCCTTTATCATATCTTTTTGTCTTATATGTCCTGTTCCAAAAACAATAGCATTTGGCGGTGTTGCAACTGGTAACATAAAAGCACAGCTTGCACCAACTCCTATTACCATAACTAAGATTTCTTTAGGCATTCCCATATTACTAGCAATGGTCGCAAATACAGGAACTAATAAAGCCGCTGAAGCAGTATTGCTTGTAAATTCAGTAAGAATTATTATGAAAGTACAAACTACAAAAATAATTCCTAAAGTAGAAAAATCTCCAAATATTCTTGCAACTTCTTTACCTAAAATAAGTGAAGCGCCTGAATCTTTAAGAATTGAGCTAAGTGCTAAACCACCGCCAAATAATATTAAAACTCCCCAATCAGTTCCTTTTGAGATTTGCTCCCAAGTTGCAAGATGAAGCACCACAATAACAGCAGTTGCACTAAGAGCAATCAAAGCATCAGAAAAGGGAATGCCTGTTAGTTTGCTAAGTGGTTTGCTAAAAATCCACGCAAGTGCAGTTACGCTAAATAATATCAAAGTTGCAACTCTTGGCCTTGTCCAAGGGATTTCTTCTATTTGCATATTAATTTTTTGTGATAAATTAGGACGAAATACAAAATAAAGAACAATAATCATTAAAGGTAAAATCATTAGCATTAAAGGTGTTCCTATTTTCATCCAAGATGCAAAATCAAGCCCTAAAGCCTGAGAAGCGATTGCATTAGGTGGTGAGCCAACGATAGTTCCAAGCCCTCCAATGCTAGCAGAATACGCAACGCATAAAAGTGCAAAAACAAAGGTATTTCTATCCTTTTTAGGGTCAAGCTCGCTTAAAATACCCATTACAAGTGGTAACATCATAGCTGCTGTTGCTGTATTTGATATCCACATTGAAAGGGCTGCAGTTGCAATACATATTGCAATTATAGCTACTCCTAAATGAGATTTAGAAAGCGATAAAATCTTCATAGCAATTTTTTTATCAATGCTTTGCATATGAAGTGCAGTTGCTAGTGCAAAACCACCAAAAAATAAAAATATAGTAGGATCAGAAAAATTAGCCAAAGCTTGTTTGATACTAAAAGCAGAAAAGCTCCCATCAGCATTGCTTTTACCTACCCCGATAAAAATAGCAATAACAGGAACTAAAATAGCCGTCATAGAAATATGAATAGCCTCACTAAACCACATAATCGCTACAAAAAGTAACAAAGCTAAACCTTTGTTTGCATTTGTATCATAAGGTAACAAATAATACAAAGCAACGCTTGAAACAATTGCAATAGCGATAATTAGCCAAGATTTAAGCCTTTTGGCTCTATCATCTACAAACAATTCTTCTTGCATAAAACCCTCCTTAATTGATTTACATCAATAAATTATCAAAAAATATAAAAGAAATTTTGATGGAGTTTTAAATATCATAAAAATTACAAAAAAAGTATTACTTAAAGTTACAAGTTATTAAAATAATACAAATAGTTACAAATTAGTTTAAAAATCATTTGATAAAAACCAAAGAATTTGAAATAGGAATTTGCTTTTAACTTATTTAAAAGAAGTTTAAATTCCTAATTCAAATTCTTTAGAATTTTAGCCCTAAATTAAGATAAATCATTCTTCTATGTAGCTAATCTCATCTATAAAAAGATTTCTAATGCCATAAATTTTACTTAATATAACATCGCTATTTTTAACGCTTTTTAGATTGCTTCCTGCATCTATTGTAGTGATTGCAACTTTGCCTACAACGATTCTGCTTTCTTTACCACTATTATAATTTTTAATACCCCATAGATTATGCAAGATATACATTTTATCATTAAACTCACCAAGATATAAAACAATATGACCTTTAAGAGCTAGCAAACTTGCAAAAGGAATTGCGTGTGTTTTTATGTATTTATATTTTTCTTTATTGTTTAATTTGCCTATGTTTATGAAATTTGACCTATTTAAATAGTCTTTTTGCATTATTTGATCTTGCGAATTTCTTTTTAAATATATACCAAAACTTCCAAAAACATCTTTTAAAAACGCCGAGCAATCTCTATTGCCATTCATTCCGCCCCAGCCATAATTTTGACCTATTAATTCATTAGCAATATTTTTTAAATCCTTGCTTGAAAAACTTGAACCTAGCTTAAAAAAATCTTCTTTATTAACCTTAATTTCTACTAATTTTGCTTGATTATTTATGCCTTTTTTAAATGCTTTTATAGTGTAATAATTAGCACTTTCTTTACTAAGCGCTAAAAGCATTCCTATTCTTGCGTATTCAACAAAATCATTGTTTTTATCAATTAAAGGGATTTTATCTTTTTTAGGGCTTATGTAACCAATTGAGCTTTTTAAAGCATTTAAATCATCATCACTAATAAAAGCGATATTTTTATCTTCAACAAAGCCAACTATAAAACTATTATAAATAAAACTCCAGCCAAAATCTTTGCTAAAATGACTAATCTTAACAGGCGTATAGGCATAAATGAAAGAATTTTGTAAATAATCAAACGGATAGCCTTCACCTGCAAGATTTGGATTTTTAAACCTTGGCTTTTTAGTTGGCAATAGCCTTACATTGCTTGAATGTATGATGATTGCGTTTTTAAAAACCGAATTCAAATTCTTAAAATCAGCATTGTTAATTAACTGCTTTAAAAACTCTTTATCATAAGGTTGATAATTTTCTGAATATGATTTTTCATTTAGTAAATTATTTGCAAATTCGTTCATATTGATATTAGTCTTTTCATCGCTCCACGCACTAAAAAAGTTATTTAAATAATCATCTTTTAGCTTAGCAGAAATATCATCATTAATATAAAAATCCTTACTCTCATAATCGCTTAAATCTTGCGATGGCAAGATAAAATCATCATTATAAGCACAAGATGAAAAGAATAAAATAAAAAGAAAAAATATATAATTTTTCATATAAACTTAACTAATATTGCTCCTATAAATTTGTTTTCTTCATAAGCTTCAATTCTATAAATCTTTGCTGCTTTATCTACCGAATACTGCTTTTGCATATTTTTAAGCTCAAGCTTTATATTATCTTCACTGCCCTTACCATTAAAACCTATGATATTAATTCTTACATTTTCTTGTTTTTTTACTAAAAAGTCTTTTTTTACTTCAATTAATTTAGCAAATTCAGTGCTTATTTCTTTTCCATCTACAACTAAATCTAATTTATTTATAATATCGCTATATTCAACATTTTTTTCTAAATACAATTTAGTTTGAAATCTGTTTCCATATTGCACTACATAGCCATTATCATTTTTACTTTTAAAAATAGCTGTTAATTCATTACTTGCCTTGTAATTAAAAGGTAGCTTTATAGGAACGAAATTTATTCTATCTCTTGGCTTTTGCAAACTTAGTAAAAAGCGATTTTCTAAATTAATCAAAATCGGTTTTTCAATTGCATTTCTTACTTCTTTTGGATTTAGCTCAAAACTACGCTCAAACTCAATTCCAGCAGCTTCTAAATAGCTTTCAATCGCAAGTAAATGATAATAAACTCTTTCATGGGTTAAAAGATTTTTACTAGCTTCATTTGCATAAGCTGCTTTTCCTTGAGTAATAGCATAATAAGTAAGGCTTTTTAGCATTTCTTCATCGCCTTTTGCTGTGTTTGTATTTTTTAAATGATAGCTGTGAAGTTTATGAAGTAGTTTTTTATTTATACTCTCACATGCCTTATCAGCAATTTCATTTAAATTACCATATTTAGCATCAATTACTTCTTGATCTATTATGCAAGAATTTCCCCATTTTTTAGGGTTTTTATCTTTGTTTATATAATGTGGAGAATAATAGCCACTACCATCATGAAGATTTATGATTAGCTTTATTTCTGGCATTGTGATTATTTTTTTGATTAATGCAACGGTGTAATAATCAGGATCATTTTCGCTAAGTTCAGCAAATTTGCGATTTAAGTCTCCAAATTCTCCACGACTTCTAGCAATAATAGAATCAAATGCTAGATTTGGCACTACAATTACTTTTCCTTTTTTAATTTTATAATCAGTTAAAAGCAAGCTTGCAGCATGAAATCCCCCTGGCTCATCTCCTTGTATTCCACCAAAGATTAAAACCGTATTATCACAAACCTTATCGCACTCTCCAAGAGTATTTATAGTAAAATTAAGTGCAAATAAATTTATACTTAAAAAGACTAAAAAAATCCTAAGCATTCACAAACTCTCTTGTTAATTTATCTAAGCTAAATACATCATCAATAGTATTTATTTTAGCGTCGCTAAATTTATCAAGAGCTTTAAATACTGCATTACTAATATCATAGAATTTACATTCATCTTTTAAATATTTATAAACAAATTCTTCATTAGCAGCATTTATAATCACTCCTAAATCAGGATTATTCAATAAATCATTTTTTAGTTTAAAAATAGGATATTTATTAGGATTTATTTCAAAAAATTCTAATTTTGCTAATTTTAAAATATCAATATATTCACAAGCTTGAAATTCACTTTCTCCTAAAAGTGCATTTGCAATGCTAAGCTTCATATCAGGCACACTAAAATAAGCACTCATAGCACCATTTACACTTTCACAAAATGCGTGAATGCTTGAGCTTGGCTCAATTATTGCATCTAATTCTATATTTGGATATAAATGTTTAGCTTCTACTAATTCATAAAGCTTATTTGTCATTGTTGCACTATCAATAGTAATTTTTGCTCCCATATCCCAATTAGGATGCTTTAAGGCTTCATTTGCTTTTAGATTTGCAACTTCATTATATTTAAAAAACGCTCCACCACTAGCTGTAATAGTAAGCTTTTTAGGGTGTTTTACGCCCCTTAAAAGTGCTGCTAATGCACTATGTTCGCTATCAATAGGAGAAATACTAAGACAATCTAAAAACTTACCTGCTACAACCAAGCTTTCTTTATTTGCTAGGAATAATTTTTTATCTAATTCTTGAGTTTTTAAAGATATTTTTAGCCCTGCAAAGCCTACAATTGCATTAATAATTCCATCGCTTTTTAAATCTTCCATAACAAATAAAGCATCTTTGATTGAATATTTATTAGAATGATTTACCTTATCTAATATCTCATCACTTGCTAAAACTATTTTTGGATTAAACATTTTTATTTGTTCGTTTAATAATTCATAGTTTTTATAAGCACTTATACATTCAAGCTTAATATCTGCTTGTTTGATGATTTTTAAGGCATTTACTCCGATTGAGCCTGTTGAGCCAAAAAGACTTACGATTTCTGGTTTCATAATATCACCACCATTATAATACTTGCAAAAATTAAAGCATCAACTCTATCTAAAACCCCACCATGACCAGGGAAAAGCTCTCCACTATCTTTTACTCCTGCAAGGCGTTTTAAGTAGCTTTCAAATAAATCGCCAAACACAGCAAAAAATGCCATTAAAAATGTAACAAATAAGCTTTCTAAAACTCCTAAATTAATCACAAAATATGAATAAATTGAAGAAACAATAGTGCTAATTAAAACCCCACCTACAACACCTTCTAAGGTCTTTTTAGGAGAGCTTGGGCTAAAGCTAGTTTTTCCATATTTTTTACCTACAAAATATGCAAAACTATCACATAATACAACACTTAAAAGTAATAATATAAAACCACTTAATCCAAATCTTAAATAACATTCAAATATAAACGCAATCCCTAAACTAGCATATAAAAAAGGTAAAAGCGCTTTTAAATCTTTTTGCTTATACGCTATGTAAGATGCAAAAACAATAATTGCAAATATCATTGACATTACAGGCGTTTGAGTAAATATACTCATGATTAAACCAAAAGCTAAAACCAAATAATTAGCTTCAGTTTTAAATAATTTACAAGCTTCTAAATAACCAATAACACTAGCTAATAAAAACACAATTAGCCATAAATAATATGAATTAATAGCAAGAAAAATTATTGCAAAAATTGCAAAAATTAAACCTGTTTTTACTTTTTCATTAAGCATTTAAACTCCTTTAAACCAACTTATCAAATATTTTATTTTCTTTAATTTCTTCTTCGCAATCTTCATCTTCTTCTATTTCTATGCCGAAAAAATTAGCTTTTTTATGCTCTTTTTTAGGGCGTTCTTGAAAAGATTTTTCTTCATCTAAATCAGTGCTAGTTTTTGCACTTTCGCTACTTTCTTCTATCACTTTTACTTCAGGAGTAACCAAAGTTATTTGCTCATCTGCAAACATTTTTGCGTTATGTTTTGCTAGATTATCAATCGCTACGCCTTGATTTTGATTTATATAATTTATATTTCCTATACCACTAACACTCATAAAAAAACCTTTATAGTATCGTAATTAACGTAATTTACGTAAGCTTTTTCAATAATTTTTACATTTGCTCTTTTTGTAAAATCTACTAAAAAATTACCATCTTTTTTACCTGAATAACAAGCACAAAGACTTGCTGCATGATAAATTAAATCTATATCGTAATTTTTTTTGTTACTTGAGATTATTACATGTGAGCCTTTTAAATCCTTTAAATGAAACCACAAATCATCTTTTTTGCTATTTTTTAGCAAATATTCATTTGCGTTTTCATTAAGCCCAACGCTTATTTTATAATCATTTACATAAAAATTAAGAACATTTGGATTTTGCTCATTTTTACCTTTTTTATTTTGCTTAGCAAAAAGTGAGCGTAAAAATACCTCATCTTTAGTGCAAATTATTGCTTGAAGTTGATTTTGCAAAATCTCTATTTTTTCATTTAAATTATCTTTTTCTATGCTTATGTTTTTTGCTTTTTGGCTTAATTTTTTAGCGTTTTTATAAATATTATTTAGCTCGTATCTAGCTGAATTTATTAAATTATATTTGTAAATTCCTATTTCAAATTCTCTTTCGTAATCTTTGATTTTATATAGATTTTCTTTTAAAGCATCGCCTTTTGCGTATTCGTATTTTGCTTTTTGCTCTAAAATTTCTTCATCTTCTAAAGAAGAAATTAATATTTGCAATTTTTCTATTTTTTTATTTATTTCTAAGATTTTTTGAGCTTTTAGTGAGTTTAATTTCTCATTTTGAAGTTTATTAAAAATATTTGCAAAATATTCTTGAAAATCAATAATTTTTATATTTTTTTCAGTGATTTTTGTAGGTTCTAAATCAATATAAGGCTCATTTTGTAAAATATCTCTAAGATTATTTTTACCATATCTTAAAGCACTTATTATGTTTCTTTTATCATCTAAAATTAGTGCGTTTGTAAATTTGCCAGAAAACTCAAGCACCAAATAAAACTCTAATCTTTTATAAGCATGTGCTAAAGCTAGTTTAAATTCTAAAATTCTATTATTAGTAGGCACATTTATATCTAAAATAGCAGCATTAAAAAGCATTTTTTTAAGCTGTAAATCAAAGGGGCTATTATAATCTTTAGCATATAAATTACCACTATAAATCGCACTTTTGCCTTTTGTTAAATCAAAATATAATTTTTCTTTAAACTCAATGCATAAACAATTATCATTAATTCTATAAGCACGATTTATTTTTTTATACTGCTTTAAATAGTCCTTAATTTGCACTAAATCATAATAATTCATTTTTAATCCTTTTTTTAATTTTAACGGCTAAAATTAATAAAACTAGAAAAAAGGGAAAATTATGACTTTAACAGAACAAATATTTGCTCATCACATAGGTCGTGATGTAAAAGCAGGAGAAATAATTGATTGTCCGATTGATATGGTAATAGGAAACGATATTACAACTCCAATTTCAATCAAACAATTTAAAAAGAGTGGTGCTACAAAATTAGCTAATCCTGACGGCTTTGCAATAGTGCTAGATCACTACATTCCTGCTAAAGACATCTTGAGTGCAAATCAAGCAAAAATTAGTAGAGATTTTGCAAAAGAACATAATTTAAAATATCTTTTTGATGAAAAAAATATGGGAATTGAGCACGCACTTTTACCTGAAAATGGACTTATTAGCCCAGGTGATGTAATAATCGGAGCAGATAGCCATACCTGTACGCATGGAGCTTTAGGAGCATTTGCTACTGGAATGGGAAGTACTGATTTAGCATACGCAATGATAACTGGTAAAAACTGGTTTAAAGTGCCAAGCGCAATTAAAGTTCAATTTCGTGGGAAATTAAAGCCTTGGGTATATGGAAAAGACTTAATATTAGAAATTATTAGAATTTTAGGCGTTGATGGAGCGCTTTATAAATCATTAGAATTTTTTGGCATTGAAGAGCTTGATATGGATAGCCGCTTTAGCTTATGCAATATGGCTATTGAAGCAGGTGCAAAGAATGGAATATGTGCTGTTGATGATACTACAAGAGAGTTTTTAAACTCAGTTCCGTTAAAAAGAAAGGGTGTAGAATTTAGCCATTTACCTAATGCTGTTTATGAAAGAGTAATTGAAATTGATTTAGATAAACTTGATCCTGTGGTAGCTTACCCATTCTTACCAAGTAATGGAAAAAGTATCAAACAAGCTGTAAGTGAAAAGGTAAAAATTGATCAAGCATTCGTAGGCTCATGCACAAATGGAAGGCTAAATGATTTAAGAATTGCAGCAAATATTTTAAAGGGTAAAAAAGTTCATAGCGATGTTAGAATGATTATAACTCCAGCAACAACCAAAATTGCTTTACAAGCTCAAAAAGAAGGCTTAATGAATATATTTGCTGAAGCAGGTGCAGTAGTTAGTAATCCAACTTGTGGTGCATGTTTAGGCGGATATATGGGGATTTTAGCTGATGGTGAGCGTTGTATATCTACTACAAATAGAAATTTCGTAGGTCGTATGGGTGCAAGAACTTCTGAAGTTTATCTTGCAAATAGTGCAATAGCAGCCGCAAGTGCAATCAAAGGCTATATCTGTTCTCCTGATGAGCTTTAAAAATAGTGTTTGCTTAATTTTAGGCGGTGGAAAATCAAGCCGAATGGGACAAGATAAGGCTAATTTACGCTTTAATTATAAAAAGCGTGAAATTAGCCTAATTAATTATTTATATGAAAAATTAAATCCTTTGTTTAATGAAATTTATTTTTGCGCTAAAACTAAGCCAAATGATTTAAAATGCAAGTTTTTAAAAGATGAATATGAATACTTTCATCCTATCAATGGTTTAAAGACTTTTGCAAAAAATGAAATTCCTAATTCAAATTCCTTTTTCATAATCGCAGTAGATTTTGTAAATATTAAAAAAAGTGCTATAAAAAGGCTTTATTACAAGCATAAAAAACGCAAAACCTCAGTGGTTGCAAAAAGCATTAAAACTCACTTTTTATGTGGATTTTATAAAAAAAGTGATTTTATATATTTAAACGAATTTGATGAAAATTGCAAGATAAAGGATTTTTTTAATAAAACTGAGGCTAACACTTTAAGTTTTAAAAATGATGAAACTTTTTTAAATATGAATACAAAAAGCGATTTTCAAAAGTTCTTAAAAAGTAATAAATATTAAACAAAATATGGTATAAATAAGCCTTTTTTCGTGGAGAGTTTGGCCTACTGGTGTAGCCCTAAGACTTCAAATCTTGTGGTGGGATAGTTGACTATTCTGCGGGGGGTTCGATTCCCTCACTCTCTAGCCAGTGTAATATATAGTTAAATTTAAGAATTTAAAGTAGGAAAAATTGAGTAAAGTAAGAATTGTTAATAATTTTGAATACATAATCAAAGCTACGGTAATAATAATATGCCTTGTGCATGTTATATATATGATTAGCTTTAGCTTAACAGGTCTTTATTTTTTATTACCTGTTGTTACTGCTCAATTATTTATTTCAATAATAGTTGCTTATTTTGTATTTTGTAAAAATAAAGGCATAGGATTAGCAGTATTTTACGCTCATTTTGATATTTTATTTTCTTGTTGTTATTGCACTTTTATGCTTGGTTGGGGATATGGCTTTACTATGATTATAGTGCTTTTACTATCCTTAGCATACTTACAAAATTTTAACACTTTTTTAGTTCCAATAGGTATTTGTTTAGTTGAAGCTACTGCGTTTTTTGTTATGTTATATCTTACAAAAGATACGCCAAACTATCCAAATCCTTTTATGCCTTATATAAATATTGCAAACTTTTTATTCATGGTAGTAACTCTACTTGCTTATATCTGGCTAAACGATAGAGAAAATTCAAAGATAATCAAACAGCTAGACGATAGAAAAGAATATCTACAATATAAAGCAGAAAACGATTATCTAACAACTCTTTTAAATCGTCGTGCGATGAATGATATTTTAGATGAGAAATTAGAGAATTTAAAAGAGAAAACAATCAATTCTTTATCGGTTGCAATAGGTGATTTGGATAACTTCAAACATTTAAATGATACTTATGGCCATAATTTTGGAGATTTAGTATTAAAAAAAGTTTCACAAGTATTTAAAAAAGAATACGATTTAAATCCAAATATTTTCGTAGCTCGTTGGGGTGGAGAAGAATTTTTAATTTTATTTATTGATTATTCTTATGATGAAACTTATGCTTTATTAGAAAATATTAGAAAAATAATAGAAAAATTAGAAATAAAAGATGAATTAAATAGCACAAATGTAAGTATTTCCATGGGATTTAGCTATTCAAACAATGTTTATAATAAAGATTTATTGATTACAAAAGCAGATTCAGCACTATATATAGCTAAAGATTCGGGTAAAAATAGAGTAAAATCGGTAAAGTTAGGTTAATATGAATAGTATCTTAAGTAGCGAAGACATCGTAATTGCAAGCAAAATAGGAAAATATATACTAGCAATATTTTCTCTTTTATATTTAACATTATCTGCATTTTTTGCTTACACAGGACATACATTTCCTATGTATATCAATTTATTTTTGGCATTTATATATATATGCTTTTTTATAAGACAAAAAACAATAGGATTAAATAGTATCGCGTATGTAGTTCATTGTGTATGTGTTATATATTCAGTATTTATGGTCTATTATTTTGGTTGGAGCTTTGGAGCACAATATTATCTAATTCCTTGCATAGCCTTTTGTTATGTAGGAAAATTTGATAATAAGATTACAATTTATTCAATAGCTATTTTAGAGAGTATTATTTTTGAATTACTATATTTTTTCATGGAAGTTCAACATTTTTCATTATCTAATGAACTCGTTATATATGGCAAAAATATAAATGGAGTTTTTTATATCATACATAGTTTTGTAGCTTGTGTTACAATAATTTTGGTAATGTATTTTGTAAAAGTTAAAGCCTATAAAACAATAGAATTAAAAGAAAATATAAATGAAGCATTAAGCATAAACGCATCAACTGATCCTTTAACGTATTTATTAAATCGTTGGGCTTTTATGGAAAAAGTCCATTTGATTAAATATAAAAAACCTTTTCATTTTGCAATCATTGATATAGATTTTTTTAAAAAAGTAAATGATACCTACGGACATAGCGTAGGAGATGAAGTATTAAGAGTAACTGCTAGCTGTATTAAGTCAAATTTTAGTAAATACACAGATATGATAGCTAGATGGGGCGGAGAAGAGTTTTTAATATTTGCATTAGGTTGCTCTAATGAAGAATTTTATGAAGCTTGCAACAAATTTAGACTTGATTTAAATAATTCTAAATTTTGCGGTGGTGATTTTAAGGTGAGTGCAAGTATAGGATGTTTGCATATAGACAATGATTTTTCTTATGTTGATTTTGACAAATATATTAAAGAAGTAGATGATTTATTATATAAAGCAAAAAATTCTGGAAGAAATAGAATAGTATCAAAAAGCACTTAACATGAATGACATTAGAAAAATAGACAATATTAAGCAAATCGTTAAAATTACAATGATTTTGCTTACACTAACACATACAACTTATGGAACTATATTTTACTTTTTAAATATTCATGTAATGGCTAAAGTAAAAATTATTGAAGCTTTAATTGCTTTAATATTTACGATAATTACTTTTAGATTTGATAAATTTCATAATATTGCAGTTTATTTTACACATCTTTCAATTTTAATATCATGCTCAATTTGCACTTATATATTAGGTCAAGGGTATGGATTTTTAATAGTTATGATGACAATACTATCACTTGGATATATTCATGATTTTAGAAACTCAAGATACCCTTTTATTATAGGTGCTTTTGAAGTAATACTAGTATTAGTTGTTTTATGTGTAACTAAAGATATTCCTAATTATGAAAGTGAATATAAGACATTTTTTTATGTTTTTAATGTTGTTAATATGGCTTTAGTTGTTATATTTTATTCAAGCTATACAAATAGTATAGATGAAAACGAAGCAAGAAATCTTGAAAAAGAAAATCTTAAATTACAAAATAAAGCTGATTATGATTATTTAACTAGTATTTTAAATCGTCGTGCAATGAATGAGATACTAAAAACTTATCATAGTTATTTTCAAAAAGATCAAATCCGTTCAATGGCTATTGTCTTAGGTGATATTGATAATTTTAAAAGCCTAAATGATGAGTGCGGACACAATTTTGGAGATATTGTTTTAAAAAATACAGCAAAAATAATTAAAGACAAATTAGCAAAAAAACAATCTCATTATGTTTCAAGATGGGGTGGAGAAGAGTTTTTAATATTTATAACAGGTTCTGGAATAGATGAGTGTGAAGAATTAATTGATGATATAAGAAATGAATTTTCTAATTTTACACATAAAGATGGCTACAATGCTAGGAAAACTACAATTACATTTGGAATATGCTATTCTTTAAGAGTTGAAAGTATTGATTATATGCTATCACAGGCAGATAATGCGCTATATCAAGGCAAAAAAAGTGGTAAAAATAAAGTAGAAACCATAGTTTTAGGACAAATATGATTAATTTTTTAAAAAGAAAAGAAGAGCTGATTAAAGTATTACAAGTAGAAAGAATTATAAAAGCTCTTTTAGTGTTTAATTTAGTTTATGCTTTAATTATGCTAATTAATGATATACCTTACTTATTTTTATCATATTTTATGCTATCAGGATTGTTTTTAATATCCTTAGTTTTTGTCAAAAGCAATAATTTTAACGCTTGTGTAGCTGTTGTCTTTTTTGCTGCTGTTGTATTTTCATCAAGTTCTATTTATTATCTTGGGTGGGGATATGGATTTGAATATTATATTTTACCTATGATTACTTATTGCTATATAGGAATTTATTCAAAAAGATGGATAATTTATATAATTGCAACTCTATCTTTAGCATACTATTTAACTATGTATTATTTATTTTGTGTAGAAAATTATTCCTTGGAAGTTCCACTTCATCTATTTAAAGATAATGCTAAATTTGTATTTAAATGTATTAATGCCTTTGTAGTATGCTCTATTTTCATACTAGTATCAAATGTTCTAAGAAAACAAATCTATATTGAATTAGAAAATAGACAAAGCTTAAATAAAAAGCTAGATAAAAGTGCTAATTTTGATTATCTTACAAAGCTTATGAACAGATGGTGTTTTCTTGATAACATAGAAGACTTGGTTATTACTGATAAAGTTGGCATAGCTTTAATTGATATAGATTTTTTCAAAAAAGTAAATGATAATTACGGACACAGCATAGGTGATGAAGTATTAAAAAATTGCGCAAACCTTATGAAAAAACATTTTGGAGAACATACGGAATTAATTTGTAGATGGGGTGGAGAAGAATTTTTAGTATTAGCCTACAATGTATCAGAATATGATTTTGAAAATACTTGTGAAAACTTTAGAGCAGAATACGGAAATTCTATATTTTCAGTTGAAGGGCTTAAATCAAGTGTTAGCATAGGTTTTGTCTATGTAGAGAGCAGTTTTGCAAGCAATATTTTAGATGAATATATTACAAAAGTTGATAAATGCTTATACGAAGCAAAAAATACAGGAAGAAATAAAATTATTAAAAACATAATATAATTTAAGCAAAAATTAATTTTATTAAGATAATATACAGCTTTTATTTTTAGATGCGTTCATAGCTCAGCTGGATAGAGCAACGGCCTTCTAAGCCGTAGGTCAGAGGTTCGAATCCTCTTGGGCGTACCACTTAGCGGATGTGGTGAAATTGGCAGACACGCCAGACTTAGGATCTGGTGCAGCAATGCGTGGAGGTTCAAGTCCTCTCATCCGCACCACTTCTAATTCCGATTTCAAATTCTGTTACCAAAAGTTACAATTTAACATAAAATTAACATTATTTTTTGCATAAAACTAGAAAATATAGTAACATTGAAGCTTTTATTTTCTTAAAAGGAGCTTTAATGGTAGAAAACCAACAAATTAAGCGAAATGGATTTGAAAAAATCTTACACAAAATTGAAGTATTAGGAAACAAATTACCTGATATTACAATTTTATTTTTAATTGCATTTTTTATTGTAATGCTTTTAAGTTTTGCTTTAAGCTTTATTGATTTTTCTTATGTTCACCCAGTAAGTCACGAAAAAATCGTAGTGAAAAATATGTTTGAAATGCATAATTTAACTGAACTTATCGTAAGATTAGGCGTTAACTTTATAACATTTCCTGCTTTACAATTAGTTTTAGTTGCAACTTTGGGTGTAAGTATTGCCGAAGGAAGTGGGTATATTAGAGCTTTACTTATCAAAATGATAGGAATTGTTCCAAAAAATATCGTTGTTCCTGTTGTTATTATTATTTCTATAATTTGCCACATAGTTTCTGATAGTGCTTATGTATTCTTAATGCCAATTGCAGCTGCTATGTATTATAGTGCGGGTCGTCATCCAATAGCTGGAATTACAACTTCATTTGCTGCTTTAGCAGGCGGATTTAGTGCTTGTTATATTCCAAGTGTTGTTGATCCACTAATGCAAGAATTCACTCAAAAAGCTGCAAGAACGATTGATCCTAGCATTGATATAAATGTTTTATGTAATTATTTTTTAAGTATTTTTTCAACCTTTAGTGTAATTGCTGCATGTTGGTTTGTAAGTAGCAAAATAATTGAGCCTATGCTTAATAAAACTATGCCTATTGATAGTGATTGCAAAATTGCACATTTAGAAAACGAAAAGCTTACAAGTATTGAAAACAAAGCTTATTGGGGTGCAACTTTAACATTTATATTTATGGCTGTTGTTTTATTTGCTGTATCTATTCCAGAAAACTCAGTTATGCGTGGAAGCAACGGCTCACTTACTAGTGCTGATGCTGCTTTAATGAAAGCTATTGTTCCTTTAGTATTCTTGTTCTTAGCAATTCCTGGCTATGTATATGGAAAAATAAGTGGCTCAATCAAAACTTCAAGCGATTTATCAAAAATGGCTGCAAGTAGCTTAAATACTCTAACAACATTTATAGTATTTTGTTTTGTTTGTGGGCAATTTTTATATGTATTTAATACATCAAACCTTTCAACATTATTGGCAATTTCAGGTGCTGAATTATTAAAGAGTATGAATATGCCTTCAGTTTTCACCGTTTTAGGGGTTATTATATTTACAAGCTTTTTAAATATATTTGTTACATCGGCAACTTCAAAATGGGCAATTTTGAGCGTAATTTTCGTTCCTATGCTAATGCTTTTAGGAATTAGTCCAGAGCTTACTCAAGCAGCATATAGAACAAGCGATAGTGCGGTAAACGTTATGACACCGATGTTTCCATTCTATCCATTAGTTATAAGCTATTGCCAAAAATACTACAAAAAAACCGGAGTTGGAACGCTAAGCTCATTAATGCTACCTTTTGGTATCGCGTTATGGATTGCACTTGTAGGAAGCTTATTTATTTTCTGGGCTTTAGGTATTCCATTAGGATTTGAATCTACATATACTTATGATTTTAAAGGCTAAGTTATGTTAGTTGAAGATTTTTTAAGATATGTAAAAATTTCGTCGCAAAGTGATGCTAGTAAGAGTAATACTCCTACTAGCCAAGGTCAATTAGAGCTTGCAAAGGTATTAAAAAGCGAATTAGAAAGCTTAGGACTTAGTGAGATAAAGCTTAATGATAATGGCATTTTAACGGCTCTTTTAGAAGGTGATAAAAGTAAAACTAGCTTAGGCTTTGTAGCTCACCTTGATACTATTGATGTAGGACTTAGCCCTATTGTAAAACCTCAAATATTAAAATTTGAAGGCAAAGACTTAGACTTAGGAAATGCTATCTTAGAAGTTAGCAAACGCCCTGAGATTAAGCAATACTTAAACGAAGATATAATTTTTAGCGATGGCTCATCTGTTTTAGGTGCTGATAACAAGGCTGCAATTGCTGTTATAATGAACCTTGTAAAAACTCTTAAAACAAGCGAAATAAATCATCCTGATATTTTCTTAGCTTTTGTTCCTGATGAAGAAATAGGACTTTTAGGCTCAAAACAGCTTAATTTAGATGATTTTAGAACAACTCATCCTTATACGATTGATTGCTGCGAAGTTGGAGAGCTAATGTATGAGACATTTAACGCTGCTAGCGCGAAGCTTAATATCGTTGGAGTATCGGCTCATCCTATGAATGCTTATAAGGTTATGCTAAATCCAACCTTGCTAGCAAATGAGTTTATAAATCTTTTTGATAGATTACAAACTCCTGAAAATACAAAAGATAAAGATGGCTATATTTGGATAAATGAAATGCATTCAAATCAAAATGAAGCTAATGTGTATTTAAATATTCGTGATCATGATAAAGTGAAATTTGAAGAAAAAAAGGCTTTCATTAAAACTTGTGTTGAGTTTATGCAAAATAAATACAAAAAAGCAAGCTTTACATTAGAAATGAGCGATACTTATTACAACCTAAAAGATGCTTTAAATGATAACAATAAAGATAGTTTAGATAAATTATACGAAGCTTTTAAAATGTCAAATGTGGAAGCAAAAACAATTGCTATGCGTGGTGGAACAGATGGAAGTGCTTTAAGTGTTAAAGGGCTTTTCACTCCAAACTTTTTCACAGGAGCGCATAATTTTCATTCAAGATTTGAATTTTTACCTGTAAAATCACTTGAAAAATCTTACGAAGTAGCATTAAACCTAGTAAAGCTATATTCAAAATAAGAATTTGAAATAGGAATTTAAATCCTATTTCAACTTCAATCACTCACATAAATTATAAATATTTATACATAAAGGAGTTTTTATGAAATATATAGTTTGTTTATTATTAATATGTAGTAGTTTATTTGCCTTTAGCGATGAAGAATTAATAAAACAATTACCACAAAATATACAAGATAATATAAAAAAAAGCTATACAGACAAGGGCATTAAAAGCCCATTTATAGAAAACTACAGAAAATATGCTAAAGAAAATCAAAATATAAACGATTACCATAAGATGATTATAGATAATACTAAAGATATAAACTATGTCTTAAGTGAAGATACTATTAAAAAATATTTTAATAAAACAAAGGGTTATACACCTTTTACAAGTGATTATATTAAAAAGGAAACAGAACAGCATAATTTAGTTTTTAATGCAGAAAAACAATATAGCGATTATGTAGATAAAGCTTTTTATACAGGAGAAAAAGTTTTAAGTGCTGATGAATGGCTAGAAAAAAGAGCTTATAAGTTAGAGAATTTAGGTTCAAAATTACAAAGCTATTATGCAATGCTTAATGCGATAGATACCAAACAAAGCTATGAGAAAAACGCAAAAGAGCTAGGGTTTGATTTTACTAAAGAATACTTTATAAATACAATGCTATCATCTCATTTTAATGAATATGAATTAAGTAAAAATGCAAAAAATGAAATAACAGCAACGGACAAAGCCTTAGGACTTAGTGCAAATGTAGGCGATATAGAAAGCTTTAATTATTACACTTTAAAGGCGTTTGTTTTAAACTATCTAGCGAGTATTTTAGGGCTTATAATAGGCATAATTCTATGCGTAAAATATAGGGATAAAAAATTAATCTATATAAGTCCATTTGTATTATTAGCTTTAGGTTTAGTGATTGATTATTATGTAATCGGAATAAAATTACTTAAATATGTGTAAAAAACCCTAGCAAAACACGGCTAGTTTGCTAGGGTTAGGTGAATTGCTTTAAGCTTAGGCTAAGCCGTGCTTCACTATAATTTGTTTAAGATGTTTAAGAATGGTTACTTAGAACTTTTTTAAGGTTCTAAGTAATGCTATGATTAAAACGATTAAAACAATAGTTTCTCCCATATTACCACCTTTCCACCCTAACAGCCTAAGGCAAAAAGCAAATGACATTATAAATTAATTTTTATTAAAAAGATTTTAAATAAATATTTATTCTAATAAACAAAATAAAACTATAAAAATTCTAAAATATTTTTTTAATACAACAAACACTTCCTAATTCCTATTTCAAATTCTATTATTCCAAATCAGATAAAAATAACCTTTTAACTTACTTATAACGTAAGTTAATTAAAATGTTCCCTTATTATTTTACAAAGGAGAAATTATGGCAATTTCAAGAAGAACTTTTCTTAAAGGTTCAGCAGTTGCAGCAGGTGCAATCTCTAGCCCTATAAGTGCTGCTACAAACTTTTATGATATTAAAAAAATCCCACACGCTACACATTTTGGTGCATTTACCGCAGATGTAAATAGCGAAGGACAAGTAATCAACCTTACTCCACACGAAAGCGACAAAAATCCAAGCGTAATTACAAAAGCTATTATTGATAGAACATATTCTGATACAAGAATTAAATATCCTTGCGTTAGAAAAAGCTTCTTAGAAGGTAAAAATCGCCCAGATTTAAGAGGTCGTGAGCCTTTCGTTCGTGTAACTTGGGAAAAAGCACTTGACTTGCTTTATAAAAAATTAAAAGAAACAAAACCTGAAAATATCTTCAACGCTAGTTATGGTGGTTGGGGTCATGTTGGCTTACTACACAACTGCAACGCAGTAGCAGGTAGATTTTTTAACACCGTTTTAGGTGGAGCAATAGGCACTGATGGCGAATATAGTAACGGAGCAGCTGGTAGAGTAAATACTGCTATCGCAGGTGATTTGGAAGTTTATAGCCTACAAACAAACTATGAGCAAATGATTAAAAATTGCGAAGTTTATGTAATGTGGGGTTGCGATATTTATAAAGACAATCAAATAGATTATAAAGTAGCAAATCGTGAAAACGATGAGTGGCTTAAAAAATATGCAGCATCAAATATTAAGTTCATAAACATTGACCCACAATGCACAAAAGCTGCAGAAATCACAAAAGCAGAATGGATAAAAATCGTTCCAAATACTGACGTAGCAATGATTTTAGGAATGTGCCATTATCTATATAAGAGCGGAAAATATGATAAAGATTTCATAGCAAAATATACAGATGGATTTGATAAGTTTTTACCATATTTATTAGGAAAAACTGATGGTGTTGAAAAAACTCCTGAATGGGCTGCAAAAATTTGCGGTATTGATGCAGCAAAAATCAAAGAACTTTGTAATTTATTCGTTAGTAAAAGAACATTCCTAGCAGGTAACTGGGCAAATCAAAGAGCACATCACGGAGAACAAGCTGACTGGGCTATCATAACTCTTGCTTGTATGATAGGACAAGTTGGACTTGCTGGTGGTGGATTTGGATTTTCTATGCATTATTGCTCAGCTGGTGGAGCGTTTAGTGGTGCATTACTTCCTGTTGGTCTTCCACAAGGAAAAAATAATATTAATATAAATATTCCTGCAAGCCGTGTAAGTGAAGCGATTTTAAATCCAAATAAAACTATTAATTTTAAAGGTAAAACATTCACATATCCAGAAATTAAAATGTTCTATGTTGCAGGTGCAAGTGTTCTAGGACATCATCCAAATACAAATGAATTGGTATATGCTTTAAGAAAGCTTGATACCGTAGTAGTTCATGAACCATGGTGGACACCAATGGCAAAAATGGCTGATATAGTAATCCCTGCTACAACTACACTTGAGCGTGATGATATAAGCTTTGGTGGTTCATACTCACAAGATTGGGTTTATGCTATGAAAAAAGTAATCGAGCCTGTATATGAAAGCCGCAATGATTACGATGTATTCTACGAATTAGCAAAGAGATTTGGCGAAAGAGAATTAGCTAAGTTTAGCGGTGGTAAAAAAGATCATTTAGAATGGATTAGAAGCTTTTATGAAAAGAGCGATTGTATAAATGAAATGGAATTTGATGAATTCTGGGAAAAAGGCTCACTTCACTTTAAAGCTCCAAAAGAAGCTTATGAATATGTTCGCCACGCTGATTTTAGAAAAGATCCAGTAAATAACAAACTAGCAACAGAAAGTGGAAAATTCCAAATCTATTCACAAAAATTTGCTGATTATAACCTACCTGATTTCAAAGGTCATGTAACTTGGTTTGAACCAGCTGAGTATTTAGGAAATAAAGATTTAAGCAAAAAATTCCCATTCCACTTACTAAGCCCACACCCAAGATATAGAATCCACTCTCAACTTGATAACACTTGGATAAGAGATTTATACAAAATCCAAGGTCGTGAGCCAGTAGTAATTAACACAGAAGATGCTAAAAAACTTGGCATTAAGCACGGAGAAGTTGTAGAAGTTTATAACAATCGTGGAAGATTACTTGCAGGTGCTTATGTAAGTGATAATATTAGAAGTGGCGTTATAGCTATTCAAGAAGGTGCTTGGTATGATCCAGAAGATGACAAAGACAACGCAAGATGTAATCAAGGCCATGTGAATGTGCTAACATCTTCAAGACCAACTTCGCAAATGGCACAAGCAACAAGCGTAAATACATGCTTAGTAGCTATTAAAAAACTTGATGCTAACGAAGTGGTAAAACCATATAAAAACATAACACCACCAACTATTATAGGAGCGTAAAAAATGAAAAAAATTATAGGACTTAGTTTAGCAGCTGCATCATTATTTGCTTACCAACCTGATTATAAGCAAATATTTTTACCAACTCCTGCAAAAACAGAAGCGGTAAAGCAAGTTTTTGCAAAAGATGTAAGATTTATCTTAGATGAAAAAGTAGCAATGCTAGATGATAATAAAAAAGAAATAGGAACAATTTTTGAAGGCACTCAAGTAAAATTACTAGAAACTAAAGGCGATTTAAGTAAGGTTAGCGTTGTAGGTGAAGTTGTAGGAGATAAATTAGCTTTTAGTAAAGATGGAGAATTTATTTACCTAGTTAGCAAAAGCGCTAAGCCTGAAATGAGCTTTTGGGTAAAATCTAGCTCTTTAACAAGCGATAAAGATGCAGCATTTGAAGGCGTTGAAGTATTTTATTATGATTCATGCACGAGTTGTCACGCAGCTCATGCTCCTAGCGAACACGCACTTGATGAGTGGGACGCATATTTAGGTGCAATGCAAATGAATGCAAAAATCACTGATGAGCAAAAAGATAGAATATTACGCTACATGCAAGCACATTCAAGTAACGGTGCATTTAAATAAAACTTATAGGAATTTCTTTTGAAATTCCTATTTCAAATTCTCTTAATTAAAAGTAAAACATATTAGGATTTATAGGTTTTATTAAAGATATATTAAACTCCAGCGCTTTCTTTAATAGCTTTTATGAAAGCACTTCTTATAGCCTTGTCTTCTAAAACATTTACGCCTTTTATACTAACTCCTGCAGGAGAGCAAACGCCTTCTTTAATAAGTGCGGGATGATTATTTACGATTAAACTCTCAAAGCTAGAAAATAAAGCTTTTGTTAATTCATAAGCTTTTTCGTTTTTAAGCCCTATGCTAAGCCCACCATTTGCAATAGCTTCAGCAACTAAAGCTAAAAAAGCAGGAGCACAGCCATTAATAGCCATTGCTAAGTTTAATTCCTTTTCGCTTTCGCATTCAATTGCACTTCCAAAAGTTTGAATTATTTCTAAAGATTTTTGAAAATATTCATTATTTTTATTTCCTATATAAGTGGTGCAAGATTTGCTATATTCTGCTGCTATATTTGGCATTATTCTTAGATAGTGTTTAGCGTTTATTTTTGTTAATTCATTTAGCGAAACTCCAGCTAAAGGACTTATTATTATTTTTGCGGTTTGTTCTAAGAATTTATTGCTAATTTCATCAAGATTATATGGTTTAAAGCATAGAATACATATCTTATCATTTATATTAAAATCATCATAATGAATTGAGTTTTCGCAATTATTTTTGTTTCTAACTACAAAAATAATTTGATATTTTTTGCTTAATCCTTTAGCAATGGCTTTAGCCATCTTGCCATTGCCAAGGATATAAATGCTTTCTTGCATTATTTAAGTTCTTCCATATTTTGTTGCAAGAAATTTTTAATTTTTTCTGTTGGATGATAGAAAGGATATTGATTTGGATCTAAAATAATTTGAGCCATAGTTTTGTTATCGTAGTTTAAAATAACAGGAGCTAGCATATTTATTGTAGATTCTTCAACGCTTTTATTTAAGATTAAAATATTATAAATTTCAATATTTGAATTTGCTGTAACTTCAAGCAATGCTTTATAAGATAAAGGCATATCAAATTCATATTGCTTACAAATTGTATAAGGATTTAACATAGTAAATGTAAAACCTTTGCCATCAACGCTCTTAAGTCTTGCAAAGCAATCATACATTTTTTCTAATTCAACCTTAGTTGTATCTTCAAAACCTAAAATAGGCATTTTAACATCAAATATCATGATTTCTCCTTTAAAAAATTAATGTAAGTATATAATAAATATTTAACATTAGAACTTATAATCGCCGCTTAAAGGAAAATAAATGAAAAAACTTAATATTTTTTTACTAATCTTATCATTATTATGTTTTAGCGCTTGTGCTAGCAAGAAAGAAATGTTTGATGATTACAACTTAAGCGATAGTGCTTGGCTTGAAAAAATCATAGAAAGTGTGAAGAAAAACGATTTAGAAAAGGCTGATAGCGAGTATATTTCACTTTATAGCGAACATATTAATAGCCCACTTTTAGCAAGTGCAATGCTAATTCTTTCACAAGCTCACGCTAAAGAGCATGAATATTTATTAGCAAATTATTATATTGATGAATACATTAAATTATATGGAAATTCTAAGAATTACGAATGGCTTAGTTATCTTAAAATTAAGAATAATTTTAATGCTTTTTCTTTGCCTAATAGAAATCAATATTTATTAAATGAAACTTTAAAAGAAATTGATGCGTTTTTATTTACGAATAAAAACTCGCAATATTCTCCTTTAGTAAATAGCATAAAAACTAAATTAAACCTAACAAAATTAATGTTAGAAACTGATATAAGAGATTTATACAGAAGAATGGGTCATGATATTAGCGAAAGTGTTTATGATGAAAAGATAAAAAACAATGAGCTAAACGATATAAAATATATAAAACCAAGACTTCCATGGTATAGAAAACTATTTGAAAGTAGCTATGCTTTATAATTAATTCAAATTCTTTTTAAGAATTTGAATTAGGAATTTAAAATATTGATAAATCAAGCGTATTAGATAAAGCTTCTAAAATCCTTACCCCACCTATTGAATTACCTTTATTATCAAGTGAAGGTCCGTATAAGCCAATTCCTAATTCTTTAGGTACTAGCGAAACCATTCCACCACCTACGCCACTTTTGCAAGGAAGCCCAACCCTTAGAGCAATCTCACCTGATAAATCGTAAGTTCCACAAGTTAGCATTAAGCTTTTTATTATTTTTGCAATCTTTTTGCTAATTACTTGCTTACCATCTTTAAAGCCATCGTTTGCCAAGAATAAGCCTAATTTAGCAAGGCTTTGTGTGTTTGCTAAGATTGAGCATTGCTTAAAATATACTTCTAAAGCCTCTTCTACATCGCCTTCTATTATTCCATCATTTTTCATAAAATACGCTAAGGCTCTATTTTTATTACCTGTTTTGTTTTCGCTTTCATAAATTTCATTAGATAAACACGCTGTTTCATCGTCACAAATATAGCGAAAAAACTCAAGCACTCTATTAAATTTCTCATTAGCGTCTTTACCTTTAATAGTTGATGCAACTGCAATTGCACCTGCATTTATCATAGGATTAAAGGGCTTTTTTGTATTTGAACTCTCTAACTTCATAATAGAATTAAAAGCATCTCCACTAGGCTCAACCCCAACTTTAGAAAATACATATTCATAACTATTATCAAGTAATGCAAGCATTAAGGTTATTATTTTTGAAACACTTTGAATGCTAAATCTAGTTTCATAATCTCCTGCACAATAAATATTATGATTTTTATCAATAACACAAACACCTAAAGCATTTATGTTAGCTTTGCTAAGTTCAGGAATGTAGTTTGCTAACCTTCCTTGTCCTAAAAATTGAATATTATCTTTTACTAATTTTTCTAATAATTGCTGCATATTAAACCTTTAATTTTTTGTTGTAATTATAAGGCAAATTCGCATTAATTTTAAATTCTATTTCGCAATTCTTTTTATTTTTTTTGCCACTTTATTGCCACAAAGTGTTTTTATAATTTACTTACAACTTATTACAAAAAATATAAAATTTTTGTTTTTATAATTATTAAGTTGTATAACATCTCTCTTTAAATTATGTAAAAATAATTCCTAATTTTTGTTAGGAATTATTTTGCCACTTTTTTGCCCTTTAGTTTTTTTAAAATTGCTTGATTTTTTTAAAAAGGAGATTTAATGCTAAATAGAAGAAATTTTATCAAAGCAGTTGCAGGGACTACAATCGCAGTTCCTAGTATTTTAAGCGCTAATGAAAGCGTTAAAAAAGATATTAAATTTGATGAGATAGCAGATGTAATCATCGTTGGAAGTGGCGTAAGTGCTCATATATGTGCTGCATATTTGGCAAAAAATAAGGTAGATGTTTTAATGATTGAGAAAATGGATAGAATGGGTGGAAACTCAGTTCTTTCTCAGCAAGATTTTGCTGTGCTTAATTCAGATTTACAAATTAAAGCAGGTATAAAAGATAGCGAAGAATTATTCTTAAACGATTTAAACAAAGCTGGAGCCGGATATAATCACTTAGAACATTCTTTAAGAATTATAAGAAATTCAAATGAAGCTTATGAGTTTGCAAAAAGCTGTGGGGTTAAATACGCTGATAAGCTTAAGTTTTTAGGCGGACATAGTGTTGCTAGAAGTGTTGAAACTATCGGTGGTGGCGGTGCTTGTATAAAGGCATTGCACGAGTTTTTCTTAGCAAATAGAGGAAGATTTAAAAACGAAACTAAAAGCGATGAAATCATTCAAGATGAAAATGGCAAAGTAATAGGCATAAGTGTAAGAGAAAATTATAGATTTAATAGAAACCTAGCAAATGATGATAGAGAGAATTTAAGTGGAGTTAAGAAAAATTACAAAGCAAGACTTGCAGTAGTTTTTGCAACTGGTGGATTTAGCCGTGATGTTGAGTTTAGAAGTATAGTAAATCCTAGATTAAGACTAGCAAAAAGCCCTTCAAGTTTAGGTCAAACTTCAGGTGCATTAAAGCAAATGCTAAAAATCGGAGCAATTCCAACTCAATTAGCACTTAGTAGATTTTCTTTTGGGATTCCAACGGAGGATTTAATTTATGGAATTATGGTTGATGTAAATGCAAAAAGATTTTTAAACGAAGATGGCGATAGACAAGGCTTATCAAATAAAATCCTAGCACATATGGAAAAATTAAATACCACAAGCTATCCAACTATTATTTTTGATAGCACAGGTTTTGCTAATTCGCATGACCCAAACAGAATGCAAAGTTTCATAATAGCAGGAAAGATGAAGAAATTTGATACATTAGACGAACTTGCAAATCATTTTAAACTAAATAAAGATGAATTATTAAAGAGCATGCAAACTTATGAAGATGGTATTAAAAATAATAAAGATGAGTTCAAAAAAGATTTAAGTAAGATTAAAAACTCTAGCATGAGTAAAGCACCTTTTTATGCAATGACAGCCGCACCTGGGCTTAGTTATACACCGGGCGGTGTTTATGCTGATATAAATATGAGAGTTTTACATATTAGCAATTATGAACCTATAAAAGGACTTTATGCAGTAGGCGAAGCAACAGGTGGTGTTCATGGACAAGCAAGACTTACGAGCTGTTCTATTCCTGATTGTATGACTTCAGGTATTGCTTGTGCGAAAGATATTTTAAAAGGAGTGTAAATGCGAAAATTATTAATGATTTTAATGTTTAGCGTTTTTGCACTAGGTAATGAATTTGTGATCAAGCCACACCATGTTGATGTGAAATTAAAATGCACCGATTGTCATAAAGAAACAAATGAAAAGGATTATAAAGCACTTGATTCTAATGCCTGTCTTACTTGTCATGGGACTAAAGAAAAATTAGCAAAAAGGCTTGATTTTTTAAAGGGCAAAAATCCTCATAATAGTATTCATGATAATGCAAATCTTAATTGTTACACCTGTCATAACGAGCATAAGCCTTCGTTTAATATGTGTAATACTTGTCACAATACTAAAACTTGGATGAAGGAGATAAAATGAAAAAAACTATTATTTTTATTTCATCTATTGTAGTTTTAACTTTAATTTTTGTGTTTTTTTCGCATAAGGCTATTGAAATGACTGGCGATGATAGGTTTTGTGCGAGTTGCCATGTAATGCAGCCGATGAAGGAAGCTTATATTAAAGATGTTCATGGTGGTAATAATAATTTAGGTATTAAAGCAAATTGCGTAGATTGTCATTTGCCACATGATAATATATTTAATTATTTAGGCACCAAAGCTTATAATGGTATTAAAGAATTAAGCATTACTGCTTTAGGCAAGGATAAAGATATTAATTGGCAAGATAAATTAGAGCATAGAAAAGATTATGTTTATGATAGTGGCTGTATGAGTTGCCATCAAGACATAACCAAAGTAAATTCTAAAAACGAAATGCAAAATATTATGCATAAAAGATATTTAGATTACGCAAATGAATTAAAATGTGTAAGTTGTCATACTCATGTAGGTCATGATGGTTTAAGGGGTGAATTAAATAAGTGATGAAAAACTACACTATTTTATATGCTGAAGATGATTTAAATCTAGCAAATCAAGTTATTGATTTGCTAGAACTACTTGATTTTAAAGTATTTTATGCAAAAGATGGCTTAAGTGCTTTAGAAATTATTAAAGAAGAAAAGATTGATATATTATTGCTTGATATTTCTATGCCTAGACTTGATGGTTTAAAATTATTAGAGCAAATTAGACAAAATGATAATAAAACTCCTGCTATTATGATTACAGCCTTAAGTGATTCGCAAACTTTATTAAATGCTGTTGAGTTAAATATCTGCAAGTATTTAGTAAAGCCTTTTGATAGATTAAAACTTGAACTTGCTTTAGATAAAGCGATTAAGCAAATTAATAATTTGGTTAAATTAAGCAAAAATGTGTATTTGGATATGGTTACAAATGAATTATTAGTAAATGATGAGGTTAAAAAACTTAGCAAAAAAGAGTTTTTATTACTTGAAATATTATTAAAAAGTAGCCCAAATATAGTTGATTTTTATACAATTTGCGAATATGTTTATAATGATTATGATGTAAGTTCTGATGCTATTAAATCACTTGTTAAAAACCTTAGAAAAAAGATAAACGATAAAGGAATAATCCATAATGCAAATGCTCGTGGGTATTACATCAAAACTACTTAATATAAGCATTCGTAAAAAAGCCTTTATATTTGTTTTAGCACTTATTGTTTTTGTTTGTATTGTGCTTAATTTTTTATATATTTCTTTACATAAAAACTATTTATTTCAAAGCAAAAATAATTTTAATGATAGATTTGAGTATTTTTATAATGATTTTTTAAATACTTTAAAAAAGAATGCTTTTAGTATTAGTTATGAGTTTAGCTCTAATTTAAATAATTTAAAAAATAATGAAAAATTAGTGAAATTAAATCAACTTTTTTTAAATCTTAGCTCAAACGAAGAGTATTTAAAAGATATAAAATTGTTTTTATTAGATGAGAATATATGCTTTACAAAAGATAAAATTATGCTAGCTTGTAAATACAATAACAATTCAGATATTTTGCTAAGATTTGATAAAGAGCCTTATTATTTAATTAGTTTAAAAATCAATCAAAATTATGCAATGACTTATAAAATCAGTGCTAAAAAACTATTAGATTCTCTTATTGTTCAAGATAATTTCTTAGCAGCATTAAAATACAAAAATGAGTATTTTTACAACGAAGCAAATTGGCAAAATAAAAGCAAATTATTAAAACTAGATGATGATATTATTAGTCTTGATGATAAGTATTTTATAAATAGCGAACTTAAATTAAATAATGATTTTTCAATACTAATTGTAAAAGATATTACAAAAGAATATATCCATCATCTACAAATCTCAAAGAAGATTTTTATAATAAGTTTGGTTTTAATATTAATTGCTTTTGTTTGTGTGTATTTTGTCTTAGGATTTTTAATAAATAAACTTTTAAAAACAGAAGAGAAGTTAAGAAAATTAAATGCTAATTTACAAAGCGAAATTGATTTAGCTGTAAATACCATAAAAGACAAATTAGAAGAAAATAGACAAAAAGAACAAATGCTAAATCATCAATCAAAACTAGCAGCATTAGGCGAAATGATAGCTTGTATAGCTCATGAATACAGACAACCACTAGCAACCTTAGGTGCAATTTCAAGCTATCTTGAAATAAGCCTTGAAAAGAACAAAATTGATGATAAATTTAAAAATAAATTAAAAGAAATAAACCCTATTTTAAGCTATATGTCAAAAACGATTGATGATTTTTATGATTTTTTTAAGCCAAAAGATGAGAAGCTAGATTTTTATATTTATGAAGCTATTAATAATGCTATTACGATTTGTAATGCGAGCCTTAAAAGAAATGGAATAATTGTGCTTTTAAAACTTGATGAAAGTATTAAAATAAACTCTTATAAAAATAATTTATCTCATATATTAATTAATCTTATTACAAATGCAAAAGATGCTTTAAATAACAGCAAAAATCCTTTTATAATCATTAATTTGTATTCTTACAAAAATAGTGTTTATATTAGCATTAAAGATAATGGCGAAGGCATTAAAGATGAGTTAAAAGAAGATATTTTTAAGCCTTATTTTAGCACCAAAGGTGGCTCAGGACTTGGGCTATTTATGATAAAAAATATTTTAAAAAAGGATTTAAACGCTACAATTTTTCTAAAAAATAGAAAAATCGGAGCACATTTTTGCATTAGGATAGATAATGAATGAATTATTTTGCTTAATTGTGGGCGGTGGGCTTAGTGGTCTAGTGTTAGCTAATTTATTAGCCGATGAAAATATTTTACTAATTGAACAAGACGAGCAATTAGGCGGAGTAACTAGCTATATGAATTTTGCCGCATCAAATACTAGCTTTCAAGCATTAGCAAATATAAAAGATGATAAATTTTATGAAGATTTAGTATCTTATTCGCCTAATTATTCGGACTTTTCTATGCTTAAGGTCTTAAGCGAAAATTCATCACTTGCAATAGAGCTTTTGCAAAGTTTTGGCGTGGAATTTGAATTCGGAATTAAGAATAGTTTTAATCATCAAATTCCAAGAGAATTAAGCCCTTTAAAAGACGCTAAACAAAGCGTTATAAATCCACTCATAAATAGATTAATTAGTAAAAATGTAAATATTTTAACAAAGGCGAAATTAGTTGATTTTAAAGACAATTTTGCAAGTATTTTATATAAAGATGAAATCTTAAAAATAAAGGTTAAAAATATAGCCTTTTGCACGGGTGGCTTTTCAAATGATAAGGATTTTATAAAAATCCATTATCCACTAGCATTTTATGCTAAAACTCTAAGCAAAAACAATGCTAATTCTCTTAAAATTATGCTTAAAAATAGTGCAATTCCAACTCAGCTTAGCTTAATGAGGTTTGCTTTTATTTTACCTATGGAGATTTTTAAATATGGGATTTTGATTAATTCAGATTTTAAAAGATTTGTTAGCGAAGATAAAGGAAGGCAAGAATTAGCAATAGCTATTTTAAACGAGTTTAAGCAGGGTAAAAAAGTAAAATTACTTTTAGATAGTCATGGAATAAATTATATAAATAATATAAGTAATTTTAAGAAATATTATTCTTTAAAAGACATTGATGAAAGGCTTATTAGTGTTGTAAATGATTATAATTTAGGCATTATTAATAGAGTTGATGAGTTTGGCAAAAACTTAAATAATATCGCTATAAAAGAGATAAAAGAAAGCTTGTTTTATTTATGTGATGTTGATGTTTATTTAAACTATACTTTAGGCGGGGTTAAGTCTAATACGAACGCACAAATTATTGATATTAATACAAATAAAGCAATCGATAATATGTATGTAATAGGAGAAGCTAGTGCAATGTTTGGCGAAGCAAGGCTTAGTGGGGTTGCAAGCACAGCTTGTGTTGTATTTGCTATGAACGCAAGTAAAACAATGCTAGAAAATAATTTATAAAAAATGATTTAGCAATTTAACATGAGAATTAAAAGAAAAACTATTTTTTAAGGCATTACTTACATAATCTTTTGCATTTTTACAAGCTATTTTAATATCTTCATTTAAAGCCAAATTACAAGCAATTGCCGAGCTTAGAGTACAACCCGTGCCGTGAGTTGTGATATTTTTTATTTTTTTGCTTTTAAAAATAGTAACTTCACCATTTTCGCTTAAAAAATCACTCGCATTTAAATGCCCACCTTTTAATAAAACCTTGCATTTTAGAGCTTTTTCTAAACTTCTTGCTGCATTTATTGCCTCGTTTTCATTTGTGATTTTTTCTCCTAATAAAACTTCAGCTTCAAATAAATTTGGAGTAATTAAATAAACATTTTTTGCAAAATCTTTTATAGCATTAATCGCCTTTTCATCAAGTAATCTTGCACCACTTGTAGCTACCATTACAGGGTCTAGCACGATTTTTTTGTAACCTAAAAGGGTGTTTTTAACACAATTTATAATTTCTTCATCATAAAGCATTCCGATTTTTATGTAATCTATCTCGCATTCATCAAAACAAGCTTTAATTTGAGCTTTTATAAAATCTGCATCAACCCTTAAAACGCCAAAAACCCCGCTAGTATTTTGAGCAGTTAGGGCTGCAATTACGCTCATTGCATACATTTTATGAGCTTGAATTGTCTTTATATCAGCTTGAATTCCTGCTCCGCCTGAACTATCACTTCCAGCTATACTTAATATCTTTTTCATTTAATTCTCCTATGTTTTTAATGTTTATTTTTGCATTTTCGCAGTTTATTCCAACGCTAAAAATATCGTTTTTATTAGCTAAATCAATTATTTTAAGGCTATCATCAATTAAAATAAATTTATTAGTATTTAGCTTATTCATACAAGTTTTTAAAGCTATTTGAGTAGTTTTTAAATATTTTCTTTCATCTTGAATGAAAGCAAATTCATCTAAAATATCAAATCTTTTTAAAACTAGTTTTGCAAATGGACTAGCTGTGTAAATACACTTTTTATAAGCTTTAAATTTGGCTAAAAAATCATTTACACCTATACATAAATTAGCTTCTTTGCTATAAAAATCAATGCAAATTTTAATGATTTTTTTACTTAATTTAGCTTTGTTTAATTCATCAATTTTTTTAAGCCCATCATAAAAACTTAAATCATCTAAATTATATCCATTAGCTAATTTTTGCCAAAAGCCAACGCTATCAATAATTACGCCATCAAGGTCAATTATAAAAGAGAAATCTTTTTCCATAATTTTTCGCAATTTGCTTTATAATTTTGATTTTCATAAATCGCACTTATGCAAGCTATATTTTTTATTTTAAATTCTTTTAAATTATCTATATTTTGATAATTTAATCCTCCTATTGCAACTTTAGGAATGTTTATTTCTTGCATTATTTTTATTAGGTCATTTTTGCTTAACATTTTTGCATCTTTTTTAGTATTGCTCTCATAAATTGCTCCAATGCCTAGATAATTCGCCCCTAATTTTAAGCCTTTTAACGCTTCTTCATAATTACTTGCACTTATTCCTAAAAACATATTTTTTGGTATTTTTAGATTTTTGTTTATATCGCTTTGTCCTAGATGAATGCCATCAGCATTTAGCCTAATTGCAAGGTCTAAATCATCATTTATTATTAAAGCTACTTTTTTTATTTCACTAAGATTTTTTAATTTTAAAAGCGTATCAAGGCTATAATTTTTTGCCTTATTTCTTACTTGAAAGCAAGTTACATAATCAAATAAAATCTCACAAATATCTAATAATTCATCTTCTTTAATGTATCCATCATCACTAATTGCATAAAATCTTAAAATCTTATCTAAGTTTTTCAATTTTTATCCTTTCTTTTATAGTAGTTCCATCAATTTTGCTTAATTCATCAATTAAATGCATTTTAAACGACATAGTGCCATTTGCTTTAGTTTCGGCTATTTCAGCGCTTATGTTAAATGCACTTATGCCTGTGATTACGGCGTTTAATTTATCATCATTTGCACCCACAAAAACTGCTAAGATATTTCCTAGCATACAACCTGCACCTGTGATTTTTGTCTGCAATACTGAGCCATTGCTTAGCATAAAAACATTTGTTTTACTGATAATAAAATCATTTTTACCTGTAATTACTAGAATTGTTTTGTGTTTTTTAGCAAAATCAATATATTTTTCTAAATCATTTGGATTTATTTCATCACTACTATCACAACCACTTGTATTTAATGTCTTATTTACTAGATAATTTATTTCACTGGCATTGCCTTTAATTACGCAAAAATTTATATTTTGCATTAAATATTCACATAAATTATTTCTTGCATTACTAACTCCTGCTGCAACTGGGTCAAAAACTATTGGAATGTTTAATTCATTTGCCTTTAAGGCTGCATTTTTATGGGCTTTTATTAGATTTTTGTTTAACTGCCCGATATTTAGCAAAACCGCATTACTAATTGCAACAATTTCGCCGACTTCTTCATAAAAATCTCCCATAATAGGTGAGCTACCAAGGGCTAAAATAGCGTTAGCTGAGTCGTTTATAGTTACATAATTTGTAATGCTTTCTACTAAAGTTTTACAATTTCTTGTATTTTGCATAATAATTTCATACATAAAACTCTCCATAAAATAAATTTATGGGAATGCTAGAAAGGATTGAAAATAAATAATTAAAAAATCTACATCTCCCTACGCTGGCATTACCCAAACAGGTTCAAAGGGTCAAGGCTATTACGCCTACTCTCAGCTTTCGCTCCCCTAAAAAAGTGCTTAATTGTATCATTATTTTGTATTAAATCGTAATTTTTATTCATTAAAAAATCACTTATTAGAGTAATTATTTTAAGCTTATTTTAAGAATGTGGGGGGGGTATTATATAGCATTTAATTTTTAAAAGGAGATTTATGAATATTTATTTAAGTGATAAATCATGCGATTTATTAAAAGATGAAAATGCTTTAAGACAAAAAGTAGCTAAATTTTTAGCAGAACCTGAACAAACACAAAATGTTATGGTAATGACAAATTTATTATTATCAGGTCATAAACAAGATAAGGTTTTGGTTTATGATTTTATGCAATTTCCATTCAACTGGGTAAGCGGTGTTTTTACTCAACTTTCTTTTGTACATAGAAGACTTTGGATAGCTTGGTTTATTAGCATTGCCTTTGGAATGATTACTGCAATGGCTTCTATTACGATTTTTTTATCAATAATATTAGTGCTGGTAGTATTTTTGTATTTGGTAAGCTACATTATTATTTTTTAATCAAAAAATTCTTACATAATTTAGATTTAGGTTTAGAAACTGATAATTTATGCGCTCCTAATATTATAGGAGTTGTGGTATTAATAGTTGTAGAATTAATAATGAGCTTTTTAGTATTTGGAACAATTATCTCTATTTTAACTGCAATATTTCGTTAATATTTATAAAAGAGCTAATATGCTCTTTTATAATCTTAGTTAGGTTTAAAGTTATAAAAAATTCGTGGAATTTGAAATAGGAATTAGATTTTGCTCACTACATAAACATATCTATAAGGGCTAAGGGTTTTCGTATCTTCTAAAACAGCTTTTTTATAACCTGCTTCATCAATTATTTTGCTTATTTTTCCAACATAAATGCCTTCAGGAAAAATCAAATCCTTTCCACTCGTATAAACCTCATCGCCTATATTTAATTCATTATAATCGGTAATAAAATTAATATATATTGCGTTTTTGCTACCTTGTAAAATCGCTGGAGTTTTGCTTTTACCTACGATAACAGAAAAGGCACATTTATCATCATTTAAACTTAAAGCATAAGCTCTATTGTTATTAGAAAACATTATGCCAACGGCATTGTTTTCATAAACAAGTCCATAAGTAATATTTGGCTTAATATCTTCATAATTCATCCAAAACTTTGTCAAGCTTCCGATTTTTTCATAAGACAAAACCCTTGTTAAATTTAATTCAAAATCATATTTTTTAAGATTATGAGCTCTTGCTAGATTATTGTATTCAAGCAATAAATTATCATATAAAATCTTGTATGCTTTAAGGCTTTTGTTTTCTTGGTTTAATTCTTCAATTTGATTTACTTGATTAAAGTATCTTGAAATTTTTTCTCTTGTGTAATCATATGCGTTAAAAAATTTGCTTAAGAAAAAATCATTAACTCCTAAAACTGCATTCCTTACATCAGCTACTAGATAGTATGAGCTTGCAAATAATGCAGTAATTAAGAGTAATAATTTAAACTTATTCATCATTTACTATTTGTCTTAGCAATGATATTTCTTCTAATATTTTTCCAGTTCCTCTTGCAACAGCGTGAAGTGGCTCATCAGCAACATATACAGGTAATTTTACTATATCGCTTAAATACTTATCAATTCCACGAATTAATGCACCACCACCAGTTAAAACGATACCATTTTCTACAATATCGCCTGCAAGTTCAGGCTTTGTGTTTTCTAATACAAATTTAAGTGCATCAGCGATTTCTTTTAAAGGCTCTTTTATAGCTTCACGAATATCTTCGCTACTTAACTCAACCTTGCTTAAAAGTCCTTTTACTTGGTCTTTTCCTTTTACTACTATTGTTAATTCTTCTGGTAGTTGGATAGCTGAGCCTACTTGTATTTTTATATCTTCGCTAGTTCTTTCGCCTATTATTAGATTATATTTTTCTTTTACATAATTTACAATTGAGCTATCTAGCTTATCTCCTGCTGTTCTAATACTTTTTGCTGTATGAAGACCACCTAAAGTAATAACACCTATTTCAGTAGTTCCACCCCCGATATCAACTACAAGTGAGCCAACAGGCTCTTGCACAGGAAGATTTGCTCCGATTGCTGCTGCCATTGGCTCTTCTACTAGATAAACTTCTCTAGCACCTGCACTTAAAGCACTTTCTCTTACAGCTTTGCGTTCAACTTGAGTTAGACCATAAGGAACTGATATTAATATTCTAGGGCGTAAAAAGCTCTTTCTTCTGTGAGTTTTTTCTATAAAATAGCGTATCATTTTCTCAGTCATATCAAAATCAGCAATAACGCCATCTCTCATAGGGCGGATTGCTTGAATATCGCTTGGAGTTTTGCCTAACATTTCTTTAGCTTCTTTACCAACTGCTAGGATTTTGCTTTTTCCGTATTTTGTATGCTGAACTGCTACAACGCTTGGCTCATCAATAACTACGCCTTTATCTTTTACTAATACTAAAGTATTAGCCGTTCCTAAATCAATCCCCATATCACTTGAAAATAGTCCTATTAAATGGTCTAATATCATTTATTATCCTTAATTTTTAAAAATACAGCGTCGCCTTCGCCATTAACGAAATCTTTATTTATAATAATTTCATAACCTTCGTATTTGTCTAAATCAAACATTAAATCAAGCAATAATTGCTCTAAAATACCACGAAGTCCTCTTGCCCCTGTTTTTCTATCAAGTGCTTTTTTAGCAATTGCTAATAACGCTTCTTTATCAAACTCAAGTTTTACCCCATCAAATTCAAAAATCTTTTGATATTGTTTGATGATTGAGTTTTTTGGCTCAATTAAAATTCTTACCATATCATCTTCGCTAATTTCATTAAGACTTGCAATCGCATGTAATCTTCCAACTAGCTCAGGAATAAGTCCGAATTTAATTAAATCATCAGGCTCAATGTGTGAATAAAGCTCGTCTTCACTAAGTTTTACGCTAGTTGTATCAAAGCCCATTACATTTTCGCCTTGCTTTTGTTTTAAAATCTCTTCAATGCCATCAAAAGCACCACCACAAATAAATAAAATATTTGAAGTATCTACTTGAATGAATTCTTGATTAGGGTGTTTTCTACCACCTTGTGGTGGAACATTTACTATGCTTCCTTCAATGATTTTAAGCAATGCTTGCTGAACGCCTTCGCCGCTTACATCTCTTGTGATTGAACGATTTTCTCCCTTTCTTGCGATTTTGTCAATCTCATCAATAAAGATTATCCCACATTCTGCACGCTCAACATTATAATCAGCTGCTTGTAAAAGTCTTGTTAAGATATTTTCAACATCTTCTCCAACATATCCTGCTTCTGTTAAGCTTGTAGCATCACATATTGCAATAGGAATATCTAAAGCTTTTGCCATTGTTTGAGCTAGAAGTGTTTTTCCACTTCCTGTTGGTCCTACTAATAAAACGTTTGATTTTGCAAGCTCTACATCACTTTCGTTTGTATTACTCATAAGTCTTTTATAATGATTATGAACGCTTACGCTTAGAACTTTTTTTGCTCTTTCTTGACCTATTACATAATTATCTAAATGAGCCTTTAATGCTTTTGAGCTAATGTCTTTTAAACTATCTGCTATGTCTTCTACTGCTAATTCTTTGTCTTTTGTATCATACATTTTAAAAATAACACTAGCACAAGTAGGACAAATAGTATTACCTTTACCATTTGAAAGCAAGTCAAATGGATAACTCTTACCACAAAAACCACAAATATTATTACTCACTTCTATCACCTTTTGTTGGAATTCCGCGCTTAGTATTTAATATAAACGAACACATTTTTAATACTTCAGGACAAGTTGAGCTCTCATATAAAGCTTTTGCTCTATCGCTAATTAGCCCTGTTTTACTTCTAAAAATCTTACTAAACGCATCACTAATTTCATTAATTTTATCTTTATCTAAATGTCTTCTAAGTCCTACTAAATTAAGACTTCTAACATAAGCACGATTGCCTTCTGCTAAACAAAAATGCGGTAAATCTTGAGATAAAGCTGAAGCACCACCTAGCATACAATAATCGCCTATTTTAACCCACTGATGAACAGGAGTAAGTCCGCCAATTACACTAAATGAACCAACTTCAACATGACCTGCTAAAGTTACGTTATTTGCTAAGATTATATTATCAGCTAGAGTGCAATCATGAGCTATATGAACATAAGCCATTATGAAGTTATTTTTACCCACTCTTGTGTAACCATCGCCTTTTTGCGTTCCGCAATTAATCGTGCAAAATTCACGAATGGTAGTATTCTCTCCTATAATTAAAGCTGAAAAATCATCTTCTTTATATGAAATATCTTGAGGAATATCTCCTAAAATAGCATAAGAAAAAATCTTGCAATTATTTCCTATTTTTGTATTTCCTAAAATTCTTGCACCACTTTTAATAATGCAATTATCACCAATTTCTACATTACTTCCTATATATGCAAAAGGCTCTATGCAAACATTTTTGCCTATTTTTGCACCATTTTCAATTACTGCTAAATCTGAAATCATTTATCTACTATCATTGCTTTTAAAATTGCTTGAGTGCATAATGTATCACCTACATAAGCCTCGCCACTAAATACCCACATAGCTCCACGATTTTTAACAACGCTCATTTTATAAACTAATTGATCGCCTGGTTTTACAGGTGATTTAAATTTCACATCTTCCATACCTGTAAAATAAACTACTTTGCTCTTAGGATCAACGCTATCTTTCATACTTTGGAATGCTAAAATTCCTCCAGTTTGAGCCATACCTTCTAAAATTAAAACTCCTGGATAAATAGGGTGTCCTGGAAAATGACCTGCAAATACTTGATCACTTATACTAACATTTTTATAGCCTAATACATAACCTTCATCTAAATTAATTTCTGTTATTTTATCTACTAATAAAAATGGTGGTCTATGTGGTAAAATTTCTTGAATTTGCATTACATCTAACATTACTATTCCTTTACTATGTTTAAAGGAAATAATTGTAATTTCAGCAATTAAACAAAGTGTAATAATTAGGGCTTTTTAATGATTTTTGCTAAAGAATTTGAAATAGGAATTAAACGAAATTCCTATTTCAAATTCTTTGAAAATTATCTATTCATATTAGCAATAATTCTTAGAACTTCTGCAGTTGCTTTATATAATTCAACAGGTATTTCATCTCCTACTTCGCAAATCTTATAAAGAGATCTTGCTAATTCTCTTTGTTCATAAATAGGAATATTATGCTCTCTTGCTATTTCTCTTATTTTAAAGGCGATATTATCAACTCCTTTTGCTAAGACTACTGGAGCTTTATGCTTTGTTTTATCGTAAGCAAGTGCGATTGAATAGTGAGTTGGGTTAGTAATTACAACATCAGCATTAGGGACATCTTGCATCATACGATTTCTTGCTGCTTGCATTTGGATTTGCCTAATTTTTGCTTTTACTTGCGGGTCTCCTTCCATTTGCTTGTATTCATCTTTTATCTCTTGCTTACTCATTCTAAGCCCTTTAAAATATTGAAAACGAACGATAAAAATATCAAGTATTCCAAATACTAAAAACGAGCATATAACAGCTCCAAAAAGTATGATGATTTTATCCCTTAACCATGCCATTTGCTTAATTAATGGAAGTATTGCCAAATGGCTAAGTCCTGGCAAAAAGCTATAAATAAAATATCCAACTATGCCAAAAACTACGCTAACCTTTAAGATAATTTTTACAAGCTCAACTAATTTTTTCATTGAAATTATATTTTTAATGCCTTTTAATGGATTGATTTTACCAAAATTAGGCATTATGGGTTTAAGTGTGAAATTAAATCCTATTTGCATTACATTAGCAATTACTCCTGCAATCGCAATCGCAATCGCAAGTGGTAATACCATTAAAGTAAGTTCAAGTAGAGTCTTAATACCTATCTTGTAAAGCAATTTCCTATCAATTTCACTGCCTATTAAACTCTGATAATAAATATATAAAGCTGTAATTCTTTCATGCAAAAAATATACCCAAAACAAAGCAAAGCCAAAACCAACACAAAGAGTTACAAGTGCTGCAACATCTTGGCTTTTAGCGACATTTCCTTCTTTTCTGGCGTCTTCTATCTTTTTGTCGGTGGGTTCTTCCGTTTTTTCTGCATCATCAGCCATAATTACTCACCAAGTCTTATAGAAAAATCAACCCAAGTTGCCTTATAAATATTTGAGCCTGAGCTTACTACATCAACTCCGCTCTTAGCATACTCTACTATGGTATTTTCGTTGATATCCCCACTTGCTTCTAAAATGACTTTTATACCTAAACTATCTCTTAATTTTACGATTTTTTCACATTCTTGTGGGCTCATATTATCAAGTAAAATCGCATTAACATTAGCATTAAAAGCTTCTTTTACTTGCTCAAGTGTATCGCATTCAATTTCTATTGGAGTATAGTAAGGGATTTTGCTTCTTAGCTCTTTTATGAAAGCTTTTAAATCTTTTACGCCAACTAAATGAGTATCTTTTAGCATTATACAATCATCTAAGCCTAAGCGATGATTTTGCCCACCACCACAGCGAATTGCGTATTTTTCAAAAACCCTTAAACCAGGTCTTGTCTTTCTAGTATCAAGCAAAGCCACATCATAGTCTTTAATCAAAGCCTTCATTGAAGCAACTTTTGTAGCAATCCCGCTTGCATGCTGAATAAAATTAAGCAAGGTTCTTTCACTCATTAATAAAGTTGTCTTAAGTGCTTTAAACTTTGCTAAAATATCGCCTTTTTTAAAGCTTTGCCCATCTTTTATAAATAATTCATATTCAATATTTTGCATTTTGCAAATCTCTTTAAAATAAGGCTCTCCTGCAAAAACTCCATCACTTTTAGCCTTTAAACTTGCTTTTATAATGTCGTAGTTTTTAAGTTGTGAAAATAAATCTCCCCTGCCTAAATCATCATTTAATTCTTTTTTGATTAATTCAATTTCACTATCAATTAACATTTAATTCCTTTCGCAAATGTTTAAAAATTCTAAAAATACATCGCTTAAAGCACAAACTTCACTAAATGGCACGCTTTCATTAATTGCATGGATTTTATCATTAATAACTCCAAGTTCACAAACATCAACACCGTATTTTGCAAATAATCTTGCATCACTTGTGCCACCTTTTGCATTAAGGCTAGGATTTTTAAAGCCTTTATTTTCTAAAGCTAATTTTAGATTTTTAACTAGAATTGAATTAGCGTTTGTATAAAATGGCTCTGAGCTTTGATTAATCTCTAATTCATAATTTAAATTCTTTAGATTTTGTTCTAAAAATTCCTTTAAATCTTGTTTGCTTGTAAGTGGTGAATTTCTTACATTTAGCATTATTTTAAACTCACTTGGGGTTACATTAGATGCACCGATTCCTGCATTTACATTAGTAATTACAATCTTGCTAGGCTCAAAAAATTCATTACCATTATCTAAATCAAATCCAGCGATTTTAGATAAAAACGAAGCTCCTAAATGCACTGGATTTACACATTTTGCAGGGTATGCCGCATGACCTTGAGTGCCTAATATCTTAATATTTGCGTGAATGCTACCCCTACGACCTACCTTTATGCTATCGCCGAATTCTTTTTCGCAAGTTGGCTCTGCAACTATGCACATATCAGGCAAATCATTGCGAATATTTAGTTCATCTAAAACCATTATAACGCCGTCTTTTCCATCGCCTTCTTCATCGCTTGTTAAAATAACGCTAATTTTTCTTATATTTTTTATATCATTTTGACTAAATTGTTTTATAGCATGCAAAAATGCAGCTACTCCACTTTTCATATCTTGAGTGCCACGAGCAATTATTAAATCATCTTTTATAATAGGTGTAAAAGGCTCGCTATCCCAGCCATTTCCAGCAGGAACTACATCAATATGACCACAAAAGCAAATATGCAAGCCTTTTTCGTTAAAAGTTTTGCTTAAGATTTGATTTGAAGTTTCGTTTCTTTTAATTATTTCTTCACTAAAATCAGCTAAAAATTCTTTAGTTATTTTATAACAATTACACGCATTTGGCGTAACGCTTGGCTCTTTTAAAAGTTCTAAAAATAATTTCTTAAGCATCTTTTTCCTTTAATTGATAAAAGTCCAAATCAATTTCTTCTTGAGAAAAAGTTGGGCTTGGTTTTCCTAAATAAAATCCTTGAAACTCATCAACGCCGATTTCTACACATTTATTAAATATATCTTCAGTGCAAACAAATTCAGCAACGGTTTTAATACCAAGAGATTTAGAAAATAGCACAATTGTTCTTGCTATGTTTTCGCTTTTTTCATCATTTGTGATATTTTTTATAATACTTCCATCAATTTTTATGTAATGCGGCATAAGCTCTAATAAATAAGCAAAATTGCTAAAACCGCTTCCAAAATCATCTATGGCGATTTTACAACCTAGTTCTTTTGCTCTTTTTAAGAAGTCTTTTATTTTTTCATTTTGTGAGACATTTTCATCTTCTAATACTTCAATAACTAAGCGTTCAGCTACACCTGTTCTTCTTAAAAGGTTTATGAATTTATTGTTTTTAGCACTATCTATCATATCTCTTCCGCCTAGATTTATAGTAAGCGTTACATCTTTATTCTCAACTAAAGTTTGCACTACTTTTTCTATTATGAAGTTTTCTATTATTTCGTATTGTTTCATTTTAATTGAAACTGCTAAAAACGCACCTGGAGTGATAACTTCCGTTCCTTCTGGAGTTTTTTTCACAATTCTTACAAGGGATTCAAATTTTAAAATATTTTTATCTTTATCAAAAATAGGTTGAAAAAATGGTAAAATTTCATCTTTTGCAATAGCACTTTGAACCCTTTTTGCTGTGCTTAATTGATTGAAATATTCCTTTTCTTCATCTAAGAATTTTGAATAACATACGAAGTTTTTATTGTCTTTTTTAGCTCTTTTTAAAGCAATAAAAGCTTTTTTTATAGTGTTTTCATTTTCTAAACAAAGCCCCATTGTAAGGGTTAAAACTATGCTTGCTGTTTGGTTGTTATATTCTATTGTAAGGTCTTTGTTTTTAAGCTCTTGCATAAGTTCTGTTACTAATTCTTCGTATCTTTGCTCATCTTCTATGCTATCTTCTAAAAGTGCAAATAAATCCCCATCTAATCTATAAACTTCTAAGCCGTTATCACTAGCAAAATCGCTCATTATTAGTGCAATATGTTTTAATAAATTATCAGCAGTATTAGAGTCAAAATAATCATTAATCTTTTTAAACTCATCAATATCTACTAATAAAAGTTTTGGATTTTTCATTAAAATTATTGATTTTTCTAAGCTTCTTTTATTTTTTAGCTGAGTTAACGGGTCAATACTAGCTTCAATTTCAAGTTTTTCTATTCTTTTATTATAAGTTGAGATTATTCTTTGGTATTGATTTTCTATGGCTTTTTTTTGTTTATATAAAATAAACATCAAAATAAAAAAACAGGCATTTAAAAATAAAGGCACATAAAGTTGATAAAATCTTGAATTAGTAAGATAAAAATCATCGCTAAATCCGTAATAAACGCCATCTTGTAATTCATAATGTTTTATTTCAAAATGATTTTTATTAAGTTTTATAGCTTGGTAAATCTCTTCATCTTTGATTAAATCTTGTAATTCTAATTCGCTTAATTTTGGCTCTTTTCCACTTTTTACAATGATTTTGCCATTTTCTATTGTGAATTCATCTAGTTCAGGTAGGGTTTTTGTTTTTTCTTTATTCATTAAAGAATGAAGATAGCTTTCTGCAAATAATTTCACATAATTTCTTGAATCCATAAAAAGATATAGATTAAGTAATAAAAAAACACTAACTAATAAATATAAAACATTTTTTATTTTTTTAAAATCCCTAGCTTCCATATTAACGCCTTATAATTTTATAATCTTAGCTCCAAACCCACCAGCATTTGCAGGTGCATCACTAAAACTTTTTATGCTTTTGCTTGATTTTAAATATTCTTTAACAACTGCTGCTAAACGACCAGTTCCTATTCCATGATACACAATCACTTCATCAAATCCAGCAATCAAAGAATCTGAAATAAATTTATCAAGCAAATCAATTGCTTCTTCGCTTCTTAAACCATGTAAATCTAGCTTTACGCTTGCATTACTTACATTTTTTTCATAAGTAACTTTGCTAGAATTTGATTTAGGAATTTCGCTACTTGCTTTTAACATTGAAATATCAAGTTTTAATTGTAGCATATCAGTTTGCACGGTTGCTATATTTTTGTTTAATGCGATGATTTTGCCTTTAATTTTTTCATATTTTACAAAATCACCTACCTTAAAATCAGCTCTTTTAACAGCTTCAGGTTTTATTTGCTGCTTTAGTGCATTTGCTGCATTTATTTGTCTTTGCTTGTCTTTTAAGTCGCTAAAATCAAGAGTTTTTTTAGCAGCATTTATAGCTTTAAAATACTCGTTTTCTAATTCATTTCTTCTTTTTTTGTATTCATCTTGAAGTTTGTTTTCTTTGTCTTTTAAGTTTTCTAAAAGAGAGTTTAGCTTGTTTTCTTTTTTTTCATTATTTGCTATTAGCATTTTAAGTTTTGCATCTAGCTCTAGGTTTTTATTTAGCATTTCATTTATATTTTGCTCAGCTTCACTAAAGCTTTTTTTAGCAAGCTCAATTAAGCCTGCAGGAATTCCATATCTTAAAGCTGTTTCGTAAGCATAAGATTTACCAACAATTCCAGCTAAAAACTCATATTTAGGACGCTCATTTTTAATATCATATAAAGCTGCTAATAGACTAACTCCATTTTCTTTAGCAAGTAGCATTGCAAGTCTTTTATGATGAGTTGTGATTATTAATTTTCCATGTTTTTTAAGCTCACAAATTAGGGTAAAAAATAGCGAACTTGCTTCTTCAAAATCAGTTCCTAATTCAATCTCATCAACTCCTAATAAGAAGTTTTTCTTTCCATTCATTTTTGCAAAAGCCAACATTCTTCCTGCAAAGGTTGATATATCGTTTTTTGCCATTTGTGGGTCTTCTATAATGCTTATATATTCTTTAAATGCACTTATTTTTGATTTATTAGCGTTAATTCTCATAGGAACTAAATATTTAGCCATAAAACTAGCTGCCATTAGGCTTTTAAGTAACATTGATTTTCCACCAGCATTTACACCTGTTATTAATAATACTTGTTCGTTAAACTCAACACTAACAGGCTTTGGATTATTTAGTGCAGGGTGGCAAAACTCACTTAAGATTATTTTTTCATCATTGCTTGGAGCAATAAAGCTTAAATCCTTTTTCTTAGCAAAATTAACCCTTGCAATATAGCTATCAATTAAATCAAATTCTTTATTTATAAATTTTAAAAACAATAAGTGCTTTGATAAAATTTCACTAAATTTTTTGGCATATTCGTACTTTTTCTCATCTGCTTCGTTTTGCAGTCTTCTTATGCCTTGCTTATAATTTGAAATATTATTAGGTTCAACATAAAATCCCCCACCGCTACTTCTTGAGATAATATTTGCTTCAAGAACTTTTGCAAAACCACCCCTAACTAACAAGCATTCAGTATTTAAAATAAAGTGAATTTGCGTATCTATTAAATAGCTTTCAAGGTTTTTTTGATTTATTGTAGCTCTTAGGCTTTGGCTTATGCTTTGATTTAGCTCTTTTATTTTTGCTTTTATATTTACTAAACTCTCATCGCTATCTTCATCGAATTTATCATCTTTAAAGTATTTTAAAATATCTTCAATTTCTTTAGGAATTACGATTTTTTCAAGATATTTTTGAAAGGAATTTGAAAACGGAATTTGGGCTAAGTATTTAAAATAATTTATAATTTTTATAAACTCTTCAATCTCATCAAGGTGTAAAACACCCTTTTTACTAATATGATTTAAAGCATTGCTTAAATCTTTTACGCTTTTTATTTCTTTTAATTCATATTCGCATAATTCATTTATTCTTGCAAGGTGTAAGTTTGTATCGCCTTGAATAAACAAAGGCTTACTTCTTGCAAACATTACAAATAATTCATCTAAATACTCAACTAAATCAAGGTTTTTAATAATTTGTTGCATCAAAAAACTCTTTTATAATATTAAACATAATCTTAGGTTCATTTATGCGATTTACTTCATTTCTAAATTCACTTGCATTTGCTAAGCCTTTTGAATATTCGTGCAAGTGCTTTCTAAATAATGAACAAGCATAATCTTTATATAAATCACACATATATTCAAAATGAGTTAAGATAATTTCGCATTTATTTATATCTTTAGATTTTCCTTTAATTTCTGAAAAAATCCAAGGATTTCCGATAGCATTTCTTCCTATCATTAAAGCATCTGCGTTTGTATGCTCTAAAACAACTTTGTGATTTTCATAAGATATATCGCCGTTTGCTACGATTTTGGTTTTTGCTAAAGATTTTGCTAGTTTAATAGCATCGTAATTTACTTTAGCGCTATACATTCCAGCTCTAGTTCTTCCGTGAATACTTATAAAATCTAATTCTAATTCATTTAGAGCTGTTATTATTTTTTCTATTTCGCATTCATTAAATCCTAGCCTAATTTTAACGCTTGTAGTTCCTACTTTATTGTTTGATTTTATAATATCTAGCAAGGATTTTAAAGTATCTAAATCTTTTAAAAGTGCTGAACCTGCGTTTTGTTTTATTACTTTATTTACAGGACAACCGCAGTTAAAATCAATTCCGTGAATGTTTTCTTCGTTATTTATGATTTCAACTGCTTTTTTTATTATTTCTTTGTTTGAACCTGCTATTTGGGCTATAAAAGGTATTTCGCTTTTATCTTTTTCTAGCATTGTGCGTGATTTTTCGCTCTCATATACAAGAGCATTTGAGCTAATCATTTCGCTAATTGTAATATCACAATCAAATTTTTTTACAAGTCTTCTAAAGGCAAGGTCGCTAAGACCTGCCATAGGTGCTAAAATTAAAGGTTTAGAATTAGCAAATAAGTTTGTCAACATCGTATGTTTTACCTTGTTCTTTTAAAAATACTATTAGTTTAAAATCTTCTAAATTAGCTTCACTACTATAAATTTGCTCTATTAATTCATCAATTAATGCAAGTTTTGCAAGTAAATATAAATAAGCTCTAAAGGCTAATTCTTTTTCATTTTTTAATTTATAAAAAATCCCTTTTATACTCTCAGGCTCAAGCTTAGTAAATAAATCTTTTGCTATATCTAAATACTCGCTTTCATTAAAATCAACACTAAAAATCAAAACTTCAAGCTCAGCATTGCTTAGACTTAAATCATCGTTTATAAATCTATTTAAAAGTATTTTTACATCTTCTTTGCTTTTTTGGATTTTAAGAGTTTTAATATTTGCATAAAGTCCGTTTAGCATTAAATTATTGTAAGCACTAAGGCTTATTTCATCGTTGATTTCATCTTGATTTTTAAGTAAATTATAAGCATAGTTTAAATCATGCTTAGCTTTATTTGCTTCATTTTTTAAGAAAAGTTCATTATCTTTTCCTAGCTTAAAAGGTTTTAAATCACAGATTTCTCCGTTTTCAATCATAGCTCTTATTGCTATTGCATTGTTTAATTTATCCCCTAAAGCTCCTGCTTGTTTGTAATAAAGCGATTTTACTAATTCGCTTGCTTCTTGAAATTCTTTTGTTTTAAATTTATAGCTATTGTTTTTTTCTAATACTAATTCTTCTAAGAAATTTTCAAATTTTTTCCCGTCTTTTACTAGTCTTTTTTTTGCAAAATGTAGTGATAAAAACGAAGAATAAAAATAAAGTAAAGCAAAAACCATATAAACTGCTAAAGGTAAGCCAACCCAAATTACGTTTTCAAATTCCAAAGTTTTTTGATAATTAAAAACGCTTATTTCAACAGCTCTTTTAGTAGCTAATAAATCATGGAAAAATACAATTACAATAAAGCCTACTATAATTAAATACAAAATAGAATAAATAAAAAAGTTTCTAATTTTCATAACTCCCCTTTATTTGTGATAAGGATGATTTTTGTTTATACAAAAACCACGATAAATCTGTTCTAGTAACACAATTCTAGCTAATTCGTGTGAAAAGGTAAGCTTAGAAAAGCTTAAAACATAATCACATTCATTTAAAAACTCATCGCTAAATCCATAAGCTCCACCGACAAAAAAATTAATCTCATTTTTATCTTTTAATAAACTTGCAAACTCAATACTATCAATACTCTTACCCCTTTCGCTTAGTGCTATGCTAAAAGGTTTTTTGTAAGGCATATAAGCTTTTGCATATTCAAGTTTTGCTTCATTTGAGCCTAAATCTTGAGCTTTTGCAATTTGTTTTGAAAAAACATTATTTAAACTAAGCTTTGAATGCTGATTTATAAGTTTTATAAATCTATTTTCAATCTCGCTTAGTTTTTCTAATTTTTTTTGAATAAAATAAATATTTATATTCATTTAAAATATCGTAAAAAATCGCTTAAAAATTCACGCTGATTAGCTCTAGTTACGATAGCATCAATAAGTCCATGTTCTAATAAAAACTCGGCACTTTGAAATCCTTCAGGTAAATCAGCGCCTATTGTTTGCTTAATTACTCTAGCTCCTGCAAAGCCGATTTGTGCCATAGGTTCAGCGATAACTAAATCCCCAAGCCAAGCAAATGAAGCTGATACCCCACCAAAAGTAGGATTTGTAAGAATTGATATATAAGGAAGTCTTTCTCTAGCTAGCAGTTTTAAGGCTGCTGAAGTTTTTGCCATTTGCATTAGTGAATAAGTGCTTTCTTGCATTCTAGCACCACCACTTGCACTTATTATTATTAATCCTTCTTTTTTCTCCATAGCTCTTTGAATTGCACGAACTATTTTTTCGCCTTCAACACTACCTAAAGAACCACCCATAAAAGAAAAATCAAACACACATAATTGAACGCCAATTCCACCGATTTTGCATTCTCCCGAAATTACCGCACTTGTTCTTCCTGTTTTTTCTTCACTTTCGCTTAAGCGTTTTTTATAGCTTTTTGAATCTACGAATTTTAAAGGGTCATTTGCTCTTAAAGTTTTATCATATTCTATAAAACTTCCTTCATCTACAAGCATTTCAATACGCTCTTTAGGACTAATTTTCATATGTAATCCACATTTTGGGCAAACATTAAAACAGCTTGCTACTTCTTTATAATACATTAAAGCATGGCAATTATCACACTTTACCCAGTGATTTGGTGCTTCACTTGGTTTTGGTTGAGCCTTTCTAAAGTTAAAAATATCTGCAAAATTCATTTTATCTCCTAAAATTGACTTCCTATACTAAATTCAAAAGTATTTGTTTTATCTCCTGCTTTTTTATCAAGAGGTTTTGAGAATACAAACACAAGTGGCCCCATAGGAGTAGTCCAATCAAGACTAATTCCTGCACTTTGTCTTTTTATCTCGTTTAATTTCTTTTCGCCTATCATACCATAATCATAGAAAATTGAACCACGAAGTTTTAATTTATTTATTAAAGGGAAATTTATTTCAGCACTTGAATTAAGTGAAATTGCTCCCCCTTTATCATAAGGATAAGCGATTATTCCACTACCTGGTTTATTTACCTTTGAGTGTGTTGCAGGGTCATAATATCCTATTCCTTTTGGGGTGATAGAATCGCTTTCATATCCTCTTACACTTCTTAAACCACCAAGATATAACCTTGAGTTTATAGGGGTGTTTTTATAATTAAATAGTTTATTAAATGAAGTTCTAAATCTAAAGATTAAATCTGTATCAAAATCTTCTTTTAAGCCTTTGTAGTATTTGAAATCAAAAGCGAATTTTTTATATTTTTGATCGCCTCCTAAACCTACATAAGTAAATGCAGCTCTACTATAAATACCACTTCTTGGCAAGTAAAAATCATCAGTATTATCAAAATAAATATAAGGAGTAATAGCTGATTTTTTTGATTTTCCTAATTTTTCACCACTTGCTATCATTTCAATAGTTGCTTTTCTTAAATCACTTTGCTCGTAATTATAAATAGCACCAGCTCCCCAATATCTAGCAAATTCTCTTCCTATGCTAAGCTCTAAACCATTGTTATATTCTTCGTAAGTATCCCAATCTCTTTTATAGCTATATATATCAAAACCACTTGAAAATTTTGAATCAAACAATCTAGGATTATTTAAAAAGATTTTACCCGTCACATCTTTATCTGATTTTTCAACATTAACTCCGCCATACATTCCACTACCTAAGATATTTCTATCGCTAACAGAAGCATTCATTAAAAATCCATCAGCAGTGCTATATCCAACGCCACCTGTAATTGAGCCTGTTGCTTTTTCTTTAACTTCTACTAATAAATCAATATCTCCCGTAAAGCTAGGTTTTGGAGTGATATCAACTTCTTCAAAATATCCGGTTTTTTTAAGTGCAATTATGCTATCGTTTAAGTCGGTTTTGCTAAATTGCATACCTTCAGTAAGGTAAAGCTCTCTTCTTACTACCTTATCTAAAGATTTGTCATTTCCTTTAACAATCACTTCACCTATATTATAAATCTTGCCTAAATTAACTTTAAAATCAATTTTTACTAAACCATCGCTATCATTTTTGGCAATATCAGGATAAACTTCTGCTAAAGCGTAGCCTTTATCTTGGAATTTAGTTTTTATAAACTCAATATCAGAGCGAATTTTTTCTGAGTTTATGTATTTTCCTTTTTTACTTCTTAAATCTTTTATATTGATTTTTAATTCATTTTCTAAAGGATTTTCTATGCTTATTTCTTCTATTTTATAACGCTTGCCTTCGTTTATATAATAAGTTAATTCAGCTTTATAATTTTGCATATTTGCTTCTAAATAAGGACTTGAAACATTAGCATCAAGATAGCCTTTTTTCATATATTCATCTTTAATTCTTGCTGAATCATTTGGAAGTTCGGTTGAATATAATTTACCATCATTAAAACCCCAAAACCAGCCTAATAATTCTTTTTCTTTATTTGCTATTACTGGGTCAAAATCACTATAATTAAGCTTATTTGCTCCTATTAAATTAACTTTTTTAATAGTTATTATTTCTCCACGATTTATATTAAAGTTAAGCACAACAGCATTATTTTCTAAATCTTGGGTCTCAACTTCTACAACGCTATCATAAAAACCACGAGATTGATAGTAGAGAATGATTTTTTCTTTTGCTTCGCTTATTTTTCTTTCATTATAAGCTTCGCCTTTTTTAATACTTAAAAATGATTCAATTTGCTTTTTATCATTACTTGAAGTTCCTTTGATATTTACTTTTGCGATGAATTGCTTTTCTACTACATTAAAAGTAAGCTTTCCATTATTTTCATCTACATAAATATCATCAAAATATCCATAAGAAAATAGATTTTTTACAGCATTATTAATCTTGTATATATTGATTTCATTATTTACTTTTAAATCTATTGCCTTTAATGCTTGTTCTGCTGATAAATGATATAAGCCTTTAAATTCAATATCACTTATAGTGTTTGCATATAAAAAAGAGCTAATAGCACTTACATATAATATTGTTTTCATATTTAACCTGATTTTTTAATTTTAAAGGGAAATAATAATAAAAGAAAGTTAATGTTAAGTTTGTCAAAAAAGCCCTAAAAATAGGGCTTTTAGGCTTAAATATAGCCTTGGTCTATCATAGCATCTGCAACTTTTTTAAAGCCTGCAATATTTGCACCTGCAAGTAAGTTATGCTCAAAGCCAAAATCTTTTGCAGTAGCCGAAGTTCTTGCATAAATATCTTTCATAATCTTATGTAATTTCTCATCAACTTCGCTAAATGTCCAAGAAGTCATATTAGCATTTTGTTGCATTTCTAATGCACTTGTAGCAACCCCACCTGCGTTTGCTGCTTTTGCTGGTGCATAATACATTTTGTTTTCTAAAATGAACTTTTGAGCATCAAGTGTGCAAGGCATATTCGCACCTTCAGCGATTAATTTACAACCATTTTTATGAAGATTTTTTGCATCTAGTAAGCTTAATTCGTTTTGTGTAGCACAAGGGAAAGCATAATCACAAGGAATGCTCCAAATACCATTAGTTCCTTTTTCGTAATTTACTTTAGATACAAATACAGCACCTTTTTTGCGGTTTGCATAATCACTTACACGAAGTCTTAAATTTTCTTTCACTTCTTTTAATAAATCTAAATCAATTCCGTCTTTATCATATACATAACCATCGCTATCACTTACTGCTACAACTTTTGCTCCATATTGATTTAGCTTTTCAATAGTATAAATAGCAACGTTTCCACTACCTGATACAACGCAAGTTTTACCTTCAAAGCCTTCGCCTTTTTCTTTTAATAATTCATTAGAAAAATACACAGTTCCATAGCCTGTTGCTTCTTTTCTAACTAATGAACCACCCCAGCTAATTTTTTTACCTGTTAGGGTTCCATCAAATTTAGAAGTGATTTTTTTATACGCTCCAAACATATATCCAAGCTCTCTAGCTCCAACGCCAATATCTCCTGCAGGAACGTCAGTTGAATAACCTATGTGCTTGCTAAGTTCGCTCATAAATGCTTGACAAAATCTCATAATTTCTGCATCGCTTTTGCCTTTTGGATCAAAGTTTGCTCCACCTTTACCACCGCCTATATAAAGACCTGTTAAAGAGTTTTTAAAGATTTGCTCAAATGCTAAGAACTTTAAAATATCAAGATTTACAGTTGGGTGAAATCTAAGCCCACCTTTATAAGGTCCAAGTGTGCTAGAAAATTGCACTCTATAACCAAAATGAGTTTGTGCTTTACCGCTATCATCAATATATACAACTCTAAAAATTATTGTTCGCTCAGGCATTACAAGTCTTTGCAATACTGCGTGTTGCTCGTATTGTTTATTGCTTTCTAACAATGGTATAACTGATTTTAAAACTTCAGTTGCACATTGTAAAAATATAGGTTGTCTAGCTGAATAAGTTTTGATTAATTCAAGCGTGTCATTTACATAAGATTTTGCACTCATATTCTCTCCTTTAAAAATTAAAAAAAACATTATACAAAAAAATTAAAAAAATTATGAAAATTTTTTAATAATTTTTTATGAAAAAAATTAGAGAAAAATTTTAATTTTTTTGAAGATAAATTTTAAAGAATTTGAAATAGGAATTTGCTTTAATTCCTATTTCAAATTCCGTTAAACTACAGGTATAAACAGCTGATAATTATCGTCTAATACTTCATATAGCTTAGAAAAATCATTTGATAAATATTTTAATGTATTAGTATGTAATAATTGTTTTTCAAATCCAAGACAATGGATAATATAAGGATTGAATTTTAAGTCTAATAATGGATTTTTGCTCTTGTATTCTACTAATTCAAGGTTTTTATTGAAAAATTGCGATTGCATATTTATATGCTCTATTAAATCATCATTTACAGGGTTTGCATTGTCAAAATAAAGTAATTTTGCATCAAGATTTAATAATAAAGAAATATCTAATAAAGTAGAAGTTAAATTCTCCACACCAAGAGAACCTGAGCTTATACAAGCTATTGAATTAAGCTTTGCAAAATCAACTTTTCCAACCTTTAAAACAGGCATAGAACTATCGTATAATTGCTCCATATTTTTTTTGAAAATTTCTTTGCTAACAATAAATAGCCCAGAATATACATTACAAAACTCAAAAATCGTTTCTTTTACCGATGTAGCTTCATATTTAATATGGACTATTATTGTCTTTCTTTTTAATTTCTTTAATTTTTCTAATGATTTATTTAGAGTTGGGTTTATTACATAAAAAATTAGCTTAATACTATTTGTTTTTGCGTGTAATAAAAGTGCTGTATTTATTAAATTGTCTATATTTGTGTCAATTTTCATATCAATAATTACACAAATTGTATCCCCATAAGGGCTAGGAAATTGTCCAACTTGACCTTTAATCCTTGAAAACATAAGGTTTAAAATATTTGGATCTCCTACTAAAACAAGCTCATCATTTGCTAGTATTTGAGTATCTGGCTTTGGCAAAATTATTTGATTATCTCTATAAATTAGAGCGATTTTATAAAATTCTTGAGCAATCGCATTTATATGTTTATTTGCATAAATTGAGCCAACAGGCACAAAAACTTGCATTATTTCGCCAATTCCAAGTCCAATATCTCTTGCAATCATAGGCATATTTGGCAAAATATCTATTAGATGATTTGTGGTGCTTTCTTCTTGATTTACTAGAGTGCAAAAGCTATCGTTTTCGTATTCTTTATTATTTGATAAGACTACAATTCTTACACGCTTAGCAATTTGTCTAATCGCATCATAAGCAAGTCTTGTGTCGTCTTTTTCATCTAATAAAATATATACTAATTCTAATTTATCATCTATGTAGTTTTTAAGTCTAGCAGCGTTTGTTGGGTCAATTTTAATATGAGTAAAATTGTGTTTAAAAGGAATATCTTCTTGGCAAACGATTATATATTCTTTTGTGCTATCCTTAAACCTTGTTAATTCTTTTAGAAAATGATTTGCTACGCAAACCTTAGCTAAAATTAATATTTTTTTCATAACAACTCCAATTTTAAAGGAAAGATTATAATGAAATTTGATTTATATTCAAGCGATAATTTTGCTAGACTTGGCAAGGTAACAACGGCTAATGGAGAGTTTAATACCCCTTGTTTTATGCCTGTTGGAACTCAAGCTTGCGTAAAAGCTCTTGATGCAAATGATATGCAAAATACCTTAGGTGCTAAGATAATCTTAGCAAATACTTATCATACATATTTAAGACCAGGTGCAAATATCATTGCTAATTTTGGAGGGCTTCATAATTTTACAAAATATAAAGGTTCTTTTTTAACAGATAGCGGGGGATTTCAAGCATTTTCGCTAAGCAAAAATACAAAACATAGTGATGAAGGAATTATGTTTAAAAGCCACATAGATGGCTCAATTCATAATTTTACTCCTGCAAGTGTGCTTAAGACTCAGTATCTTTTAAATAGTGATATTTGTATGGTTTTAGATGATTTATGTGCTTTACCTGCAAGTGATGAAAGGATTAAGGCAAGTTTAAAACGCACGATTTATTGGGCTAAATTATCGCTTGAGATGAAAAAAGAGTTTAAAAATAATGATGAAGAAACTTTGCTTAAAAGATATTCAAAAGAGCTTTATAAACTAGAGTTTAATAAGCTTTATGATGAAGAGCTTAAAAGAGAGCAAAATATTTTCGCAATTATTCAAGGCGGAACTAATAAAACTTATAGAAAAGAATGCCTTGAAGGTATATTAGAATGCGAAAATGAGCATTCTTTTGATGGCTTAGCTATCGGTGGGCTAAGTGTTGGAGAGCCAAATGAATTAATGTATGAAACGGTAGAAAACCTAACTCCTTTAATGCCAACGAATCGCCCTAGATATTTAATGGGGGTTGGAACTCCACTTGATTTGGTTGAAAATGTCGCTCGTGGGGTTGATATGTTTGATTGTGTTATGCCTACTAGAAATGCTAGAAATGGGACTTTATTTACAAGTTTTGGCAAGATAAATATAAAGGCAAGTTCAATGAAGCTTGATAAAAATCCAATAGATAGTAATTGCTCGTGCTATGCTTGCAAAAACTTTAGCCGTGCTTATATTCATCATTTATTTAAAGCAGGTGAGATTACGTTCTTTCGCTTAGCAAGTTTGCATAATCTACATTATTATTTAAATTTAATGCAAGAAATTAGAACAAATATAGCAAATAAAACCTTTGATAATTTTTATAAAAACTTTAAAGAAATTTATAAATAATTTTTAAGAATTTGAAATAGGAATTACAAACTTAATAATGGCAGTTTTTACTGCCACTAAACCTTTTTAAAATATATCCGATTTAAGGCAATAAGCATTACTTATGAGCATTAGTAATTCTTTAAATCTTACTTTAAAATATGATAAAAACCTTGATGGAGCGATAACATTTGGCGAATTTTTAGATGTAGGCAAAAAGGGATATTTTGAAGATTTTTTAGGAGTATCTAATAATAAAAATAATGAAGATTTTATAAATTTTTATAAGCTTACAAATACAGATAAATTAAAAGAAAAAGAATTAGAAGAATTAAAAAAGTTAGCAACCTTAGCAAAGCTAAAAAATCAAGGTTTAGAAAGTCTTACAAATGATGAAAAGAAACTATTAAAAGATTTTTCTATAAATCTTAAAATAAGCGAAGATAAATTAAAGGATTTAATTAATAGCGATAAATTAAAAGATTTTATATCTTATACAAAAGATTTTATAAATGAACTTAGCGAAACAAAGTTGCTTGATATAAAAGCTTAATTAGTATAAACCCCTAAAAAAAGGGGTTTTATTAATGATGATTGTGGTTTGAATGCTCTGGATATTTATAACCTTTTTTGTCTAAATATTCTTGCATAAATTTAATTTCTGCTTCTTGAGCTTTTATAATATCTTCTGCTAGTTTTTTAATGCTTTCATCTTCGCCGTATTTTAATACGATTTTCGCCATATCAACAGCGCCTTCGTGGTGTGGCAACATACCTACAACAAATGATAAATCAGGATCTTTTTCAACTAAACCTGCATTCATTTTTCCATGCATTTTTGCCATACTTTCGTTTAGTTCATTTTGCATAGCTTTAAAATCACTATCGTTTAAAGTTTTTGCATTTACGCTAAGGCTTAACGCAAACGCTGCTAAAAATAATAATCTCATTTTTCTTCCTTGTTTTAAAAATAAGTTCGTATTATAAAAATAAAAAGTGTCAAAAAAGTGTTAAATTATATCTATATGAAGATTTTTTAAAATATCTAAAGCTTTGTTATGCAAATCTTCATCATAACTTGCGGTTGCGTTTTTATCAATAAAAATTCTTGTATTCGGCTTTGCAGCTTTTATGATTATAGCATTTGATAAAACACAAATATTACTTACAAGCCCAACAATTTCAATATTTGCATAATCTTTATTAGCTAGATAATTTCCAAGTTCAAGTGAGCCAAAAGTATTCTTATAAAAGCATAAATGATTTTTAGCTAAATCATCAAATTTTTTGTAAGCTTTAACTCCGTAAGTTTCATTAATGCAGTGTTTTATAGGTAGTTTTTGCCCTTCTAAAGTGTCTAAATAATCATCATAGTGCAAATCAAAGGTAAAAATTATATCATCATTATTTTTTAAATATTTTTCATATTTTTCTAAGATAATTGGCTCTAAGGATTTGGCTTTTTCAAATCCTAGTGAGCCATTTATAAAATCATTTTGAAAATCAACAATTACCAAAAGATTTTTCATGAATTTCTTAATCCTTCGTATTCTGTTGGAATTAAATTATCCTTTGTTTTACAAGGACTAAATCCTAGTTTTTCTCCTAGTTTAAATAATATATCAAGAGATTTTATTTGCTCATCGCTTAAGCTAATGCTTTCATCATTTGCATAAAGACTTAGATATTTATTAAGCTCAGCTTCATTTACTCTAACTTCGTTTTTACTAAGCAAAATGCGACTTAATGAAGCTTTATTTTTAGTAGCGACTTCTACTGCACGAGTTAGTTCATTTTCAATCTTAATTGCATCACTTAGCATTAAAGACCTACGAATTGCCATTCCACCAAGTGGTAAGCTTAAAACTTCGCCACACTCAGCCTTGCAAAACTCAGCCCAAATATCCCAAATCTCACATTCAACCCTTAATTTATCGCTATAATTAAGAATGCTTTCATGAATTAATACTCCAGCATCAACACTGCCATCTAAAACAGCATTTTGAATATCTAAAAAATTCATATATGTTATTCTTGCATTTGGATATTTTAAACGAAATAAAAGAGCATTTGTAGTGTTTTCTCCACTTAAAGCAACTTTAAAATTAGGCTTTAAAATCTTATCTTTTAGAGTGATTAATTTTGGACCATAGCCATTGCCAAAGCTTGTTGCACATCTTAGCAATGCATATTCACTTTGTATTTTTGGATACACAGCAAAAGAAATCGCACAAACATCATAGATATTATTTAAACTTGCTTTGTTTAAGGTCTCAATATCATCAGCAATGCTAGTGTAATTAAACTCTGAACTTATCCAACCATAGCGGATTGCTGCATACATAAAAATATCATCAGCATCAGGGCTATGAGCAAGACTAATTTGCTTCATTTAAGCAACCTTTGAATATAAATTTATGTTCTTCTGGTAAAGCTTCATAGATATTGTAAGCTAGCTCTCTAATCTCTTTTAATGCGGCTTTACTTGTTCTAAGAGTTAAGAAATTTTGTAAAGCTCTTGCATTTATACTCCAAGTAAGCTCAGTTTTATAGCATTCTGGTAGGGCATATTTTGCAATATCTTGTGTCATACCTTCAGCGTTTAAAATAATTCTTAATTTTTCTAAAGCACAAATACTAGCATTATCAACTAAGCGATTTCCGGTTAGCACAATGTATCTTTGAGCGTTAGCAAAATCAAATTCCTTAAACTCGCTTTCATTTCTTAGTTCTTTTAATGTATATCTAGTGCTTTTTACAGATAAACTTGCCATTCTATGTCTTGCTAATTCTTGCAAGCATGCTCTAGAAATTCCTTGAATATAAAAATTATAATGCAAATGCTCTAAAGTGCTTGAATGCTTATAGATATTACCTATACGATTGATTAATTCGCAGTCTTTTTCTCCGCCATTATCACCTTTATCAAAACTTTGCCAACAAGTTCTCATAGCATGAGAGCATATATTTAACGGGGTGTGATTTAGTAGTGTAATTCTCATTATTTGCCTTTAATTTGATTTTTTTCATTATAGTTTTTTTATATAAATCTTAAGGAAACTTCAATGAATATGCTAAAAATCTCAATCTTAAGTATTTCTTTAGCAACCGTTACTGGTGGAGCTGCTGTTGCACCTGCATTAGGTCTAATTGCTAAGCACTTTGCTAGTGAAGATGAAATTTTAATAAAATTAATTATTACTTTACCATCGCTTTTCATTATTTTATCTAGTCTTGTTTTTGCAAAATTAGCTAACTTTTTAAATGTCAAACAACTTGCCTTTATAGGATTTACATTATTTATTGTAGGCGGTATTAGTCCGTTTTTTTTAGATAATATTTATCAAGTTTTATTTTGTAGAGCAATTTTAGGACTTGGAACTGGATTTTTAATGCCACTTAGCGTTTCATTGCTTGGCTTTTTGTTTAAAAAAGAAGAGCAAGGAAAATTAATGGGACTTAGTGCAATGTGCAATCAATTAGGTGCAGTAATTACCGTTAGTTTTTCTGGGTTTTTAGCTTCAATTTCTTGGCAATATAGTTTTTTAATATATCTTTTTGCTTTAGTTTTATTTATTTTAAATATGATTTTTTTACCTAAAATAATAATCGCACAAAAAGAAAAGAAATTAGATTTAAGAAATGTAAAAAATCTAAGTGGAATTTATGTTAATTTATTTTTTATGCAGGTTTTATTTTTTAACTTCACTAATAATTTTTCTATAATTTATCAAAAAGAGCAAATCATAAGTGCAAGTTTTATCGGTGTTATTATGGGGCTTAATGGTTTATTTGGTGCAATTGCTTCAATGAAACTTCAAGCCTTGATTAAAAAAATTAGAACAAAGATAAAAATTACAGGTGCAATTCTTTATATTTTGGCGTTTTCTTTATTTTCTATTAGATTAGATGAGCCTTTTAGTATTTTAGGCATTAATATAATGCTAATTATAGGAATTATTGCAGCTATTTTAAATGGTCTTGCAGTTGGATTTACTCTGCCGTTTTTATTTTCTCAAATTAGCATAAGAAGTAAAAAGCAAAATCTAGCTACAAATATGGCGATAGCTAGTATTGCAACATTTAGCGGACAATTTGCAAGTCCTTTGATTGATGAAATATTAGAAAATTTATTTAATTTACATCATCCAAGAGATGCTTTTTTAATCGCTTCATTTTTAGCGATATTATTATTTATTTATAATCTTAGGTTAAAAATCAAATTAAAGAATTAATTAAAAGGAAAGGTATGGCAAAAGCAAAAGAAACAACAATAATTGATGATAAAGCAAAAGCCCTAGAAGCCGCACTTAAAGGCATTAATAAAGCTTGTGGAGAAGGTGCTATTGTTAGATTTGGTGATAAGCCTATCGTAAAGGCTGAGCCAATTAGCACAGGTTCGCTTGGGCTTGATATGGCTTTAGGAATTGGTGGGGTTCCAAAAGGAAGAATAATTGAAATCTATGGACCTGAAAGTAGTGGTAAAACAACTCTAACTCTTCAAATAGTTGCATCAGCTCAGAAAATGGGTTGCACGTGTGCTTTTATTGATGCAGAACACGCACTTGATCCTGTTTATGCAAAAAATCTAGGTGTAAATATTGATGATTTATTAGTAAGCCAACCAAGTTGCGGTGAAGAAGCGCTTGAGATTGTAGAGCGTTTAGCAAGTAGTGGTGCGGTTGAATTAATAATAGTTGATAGCGTTGCAGCACTTACTCCTAAGGCTGAAATTGATGGAGAGATGGGCGATACTCATGTAGGTCTTCAAGCAAGATTAATGAGCCAAGCTTTAAGAAAGCTTACTTCAGTTGTTAGCAAGATGAATTCAATGGTAATTTTCATAAACCAAATTCGTATGAAAATCGGTCAAATGGGTTACGGAAGTCCAGAAACTACAACAGGTGGAAACGCACTTAAGTTTTATGCTAGTGTTAGAATTGATATTAGAAAAGTAGCTACATTAAAACAAGGTGAAGAGCCTATCGGAAATAGAACTAAAGCTAAGATTGTTAAAAACAAGGTTGCGCCTCCATTTAAAACAGCGGAATTTGATATCATGTTTGGCGAAGGAATTAGCTATGAGGGTGAGCTAATTGATTATGGAATTAAGCTTGATATTATTGATAAAAGCGGTGCTTGGCTTAGCTATGGTGGAAGCAAGTTAGGTCAAGGTAGAGAAAACGCTAAGATATTCTTAAAAGAAAATAAAGAAATAGCAAATGAAATTGCAGAAAAAATTAAAGCAAGCATAGGTGATGATATTACATTAGAAGGAGATTTTGGTGAAAGTAGCGAAGATTGATGCGCTTGAGGTACTAGATAGCAGGGGTAATCCTAGCGTTAAAGTAAAAGTTGTTTTAGAAAACGGAATATGTGGTGAAGCAATAGTTCCAAGTGGGGCTAGTACTGGGATTAATGAAGCTTTAGAATTAAGAGATGGTGGCAGTTATTTTTTCGGTAAAAGCGTAAGTAAAGCAGTAAATAATGCAAAACATGTTGGTGCTGGAATTATCGGTAAAAATGTGTTAAATCAAAGAGAAATAGATGAGCATTTATTAGCTGTTGATGGGACTAATAATTATTCAAGCTTAGGTGCAAATGCGGTATTAGGAGTATCAATGGCAGTTGCAAAAGCAGCTGCTAATGCTTGTAATTTACCACTTTATAGATATTTATGTGGAGAATTTACAAATCTTCCAACCCCTATGCTAAATGTATTAAACGGCGGAGCTCATGCAGATAATAATATAGACATTCAAGAGTTTATGCTACTTCCAACAGGATTTGATACATTTAAAGAAAAATTATTCGCAAGTGCAATTACATATCATACTTTAAAAGATATTTTAAAGAAAAAAGGCTTAAGCACAGCATTAGGAGATGAAGGTGGCTTTGCTCCAAATCTAAATAGCAATGAAGAAGCTATTGAATTATTGCTTGAAGCAATAAATAAGGCAGGATTTAGTGGTAAGATAAATCTAGCTTTAGATGTGGCTGCAAGTGAGCTTTATAACGATGGTTTTTATTCTTACGAAGGCAAAAAACTAAGCAGTGATGAGATGATAAACGAGTATGAAAAACTCTTAAAATATCCTATTTTAAGTATTGAAGATGCACTTGCTGAGCAAGATTATGATGGCTGGATTAATCTAACTAAGAAAATTGGCTCAAGAACTCAGTTAGTAGGAGATGATTTATTTGTTACTAATGTTAAATTACTTCAAAAAGGCATTGATGAAGGTATGGCAAATGCAATATTAATTAAGCCAAATCAAATAGGCACAATCTCTCAAACAATTGATGCTATAAAACTAGCTCGTGCAAATAATTATAACGCTATAATGAGCCATAGAAGTGGCGAGAGCGAAGATAATTTCATAGCAGATTTTGCAATGTGTTGTAAGTATATTAAAACAGGAGCACCTGCAAGAGGCGAAAGAACTGCAAAATATAATAGATTATTAGAAATTGAAGCAGGGTTTTAATGCAAGAATTATTAGAAAATAATAATTATAAAAAGTCTAAATTTAGGATTTTTACAAAGGGCATTTTAGAAATTGCCCTTTATGTAATTATTGTATTTTTTGGACTTTTTACGATTTTGTTTTCTAAATCATCAATAGAGACAATAATGGTGCTTGATACTAGAATAGAAAAATTAAAGTATCAAATACACGAATTAAACAAAACCAACGCACAATTACAAAAAGATTATTTTGAACTACTAAGCATTCAAGGCGATTATGATAATTGATTTTTCAAAATATTCAAGCGTAAGAATAGGCGATGCTTGTGAAGTAAAAGTGCTAAATGAAAGAGTAAAAACAGATTGTTTTGTGATAGGCAATGCAAGTAATTTATTAATAAACAAGCCAAAAAACTTAGCGATTTTAGATGATTGTTTTGATTATATAAAAGATTGCAAGGATTATTTAGAAATCGGAGCTAAGACAAACTCATATAAGATTTTTAATTATTGTAAGAAAAATGATTTCACAGGTTTGGAGTTTTTATCGCATTTACCAGGTCAAATGGGCGGTATTACAAAAATGAATGCTGGTATGAAAGAAACTGAGATTAAAAACTACATTTTAGAAGTAAATGTTGATAATGAATGGATAATGCCGAATTTTTCATATAGAAGTAGTGATATTAAAGGCACAATTTATGCAATCAGGCTAAAGCTTGAAAAAGGTTTTAAACAAGAATTAGTAGAGCAATTTAGCAAAATGAGAGCAAATCAGCCAAAGGGCTTTAGTTTTGGCAGTATTTTTAAAAATCCAAGTGGTTTTAGTGCTGGTGCATTAATTGATAAGACTGGACTTAAAGGCAAGGTTAAAGGCGGAGCAAAAATTAGCGAAATACATGCAAACTTTTTAATCAATTTTAATAAAGCAAGTTTTAACGATGCAAATTATCTTATAAATTTAGCAAAAGATGAGGTATATAAGCATTTTAATATATTGCTTGAATGTGAAGTTATTATTTTAGATTAAGCAAATTCTTATTTCAAATTCTTTTAAAATTTGCAAGGAATTTGAAATCGGAATTAGACTTTTATATCAAGCAATTTTGTTTGGCTAAGTTCGTTTATAAAGTCTTTTGTATAAGATATAAAATCTTTTAATTTATCGCTACTAATTAAATCCTTTAATTTATCTTCGCTTATTTTTAATTCATTGCTTATATTTTGGATATTAAATTTTTGTAATATTTCTTTTTCGTTATTATCTAAAGATTGTGATTTTTTAAGTTTTTCAATTATATTGTTTAGTTTGATTTGTTCTTTTACTCTTTTAATTTCTTCTTCTGCTATATCAACATCAGCTTTTATATGTGGAATACTCATAAAAGGCTGATTATCTTCATAGTATGCAATCCCAAACTCATCTAAATAATCCTTATCAGTGTTCCAATACTCACTTGCTGTTACCTTACCATCTAAGTCTTTGTCCCAATTTATCACAATATCTAATGCTTTACTTAAATCAGATTTGCCTTCAATACTATTTGCTATTCTATTTGAAACATAAGTTTCATCTATATTTGTTGCCTTTAAAAAATATTCTTTATTTTTATCTTGTGCTACTTCATAATTTACATTGACTAAATCAAATAAATCCCAAGCCTCTAAAGCCGTAATTTCTCCATCGTTATCTTTATCAGCTGCAAGATAGTTTCTTTTATACGCTACATCAGCAAACCAACTAGCGACATATCCTGCTGCATCTTTATCTAAAATAATGCCTTTGCTAGTATCTATGAAATTATCTTCACTAAAAAAGTCTTTTAATCTATTTACATTGCTTTCGCTAAGTTTTACTCCGATGTTATCTTTATCAAGTCTAAAAAATACATTGTAATCTTGTTCTTTATTTGTCTTAAAGCTAAAAGAATTTGAAGTAATACTTGCATTTAATTTATTTGTTTCATCAGTGCTTAATTCTTTGCTTTTTATATCGCTTTTGTTAGCTATTGGAGTGTTTTTTACTTGCGAGATGTCTATTTTCATAAAATTTCCTTAATGCTTATTGCTTTAAATCGGATATATTTTAAAAAAGTTTAGTGGCAGTAAAATGCTAATAATATATGAAATAAAATCTATTATATTTAAGAAAGTTTTTAAAATATCTTGCAAAATTGATTTTTTAATAAACTATATTGAAATTAGCTTAAAATTTGAATTCGGAATTTCCGAATTCAAATTCTTAATTACATTTATAACCTTTAGTAGCAAAGAATAATATGTATAAATAACAAATTGCAGGGATAATAAATGAAATATGTAAGTTCATGCTATCAGCAACTAAACCTTGAATAGGTGGCACAATAGCTCCTCCAACTATTGCAATACAAATAATCCCAGAAGCTTCTGAAGTGCAGCGACCAAGCCCATTTGTAGCAAGTGAAAAAATAGTAGGAAACATAATTGAGTTAAAAAAGCCTACCATTAAAATAGCATAAGCTCCAAATTCGCCCCCTATCATAATCGCATAAACTAATAAAACAATAGCCATAATAGCGTTAAATGCTAAGCACAAAGCTGGTTTAATATAATTCATTATATAGCTTCCAACAAAGCGTCCAACCATAGCTCCACCCCAATAATAAGCTATCATTTTAGCAGCTTCGCTTTCAGCAATTCCTAAAATAGGCATTAAATAAAGAATTAAAAATGAACCGATTGCAACTTCAGCTCCAACATAACAAAATATTCCAATAGCGCCTAAAACTAAGTGTTTATATTGCCAAGCACTTGTTCTTGTATCGTGTGCGTTTTCGCTGATTTCTTCTGCGGTAATTCTTACATCAGGCAATTTAATAAAAAACTTTACAAAAATTCCTAATACAATCAACGCAACTGCAATGCCTAAATAAGGTAATTGAACCGAAGTTACCTTTTGCTCTAAGCTTAAATCTTTTGTTGAAGCTAATATAAATAAAGCTCCAAAGAATGGTCCAACGGTTGTTCCAAGAGAGTTAAACGCTTGAACTAAAGCTAGGTTTCTTGCTTCTTTACCACTAGGTGATAATAAAGTTACGAATGGATTTCCAGTAACTTGAAGTAGCACAACGCCACTTGCTAAAACAAATAAAGCACCTAAAAATATAGCATAGCTATGAGTTCCTGCTGCAGGATAAAATAGTATTGCACCTAATGCAGCTAAGAAAAATCCACCCACAACGCCATTTTGATAGCCAATTTTTTGAATTAGCTTACCGAAAAACGCTGAAGTTATAAAATATGCTCCAAAAAAGCAAAATTGAACTAAAGATGATTGAAAATAAGTTAATTCAAAAAGTTCTTTAAGGTGTGGGATTAAAATATCGTTTAAAACGGTTAAAAAACCCATCATAAAAAATAAGGCTGTTAATACAGCTAATGAAAATGAATTGCTTTTCATAATTTTCCTTAATAAATAAAATAAAAAGTCATTTTAAACTAATTTATAAGATTTTTTACAATTTTTCACAATAAAAAATAACAAGTGTGTAATTTATACACATTTTAATAAAAGAATTTGAATTCGGAATTTGATTTTTTAAAATTTAAAAAGATTAGAAAAATTAAGAAATAGGAAATTACTTCCTATTTGCATATAAACATATCTATTTTTTGATAGTTTTTATTATCAATAAATACTGAAGTCCCGTTGTCAAATCCGTGAGTTTTATTGCTTACTTTTATACCATTACAATCTAATTCTTTACCTGATTTATAAATATTTAAAATATCTTGCTTTAAAGCTCCACTTGAATTATCAAGGCTTGTATAAATAAAACCAACTACAAATGTAGCAACAATAAGAGAAATAACTGCAATATAAAGCTTAGAATTAAAATAATTTTTATAATAAACGCAAACTCCGATTAATACAAAAAATAAAATCAAAAATATTGCAAATCTAATCATTTTAAACCTCTTAATTTATAGGTCAAATCTCCTGCATTAAATCCAACAATTACGCCATTTTCTAATATTTCTTCGCCATCATTTGAAATGATTTTTATCTTATCATCAAATCTTTTTATATCTAAAATTAATTTTGCATTAGGAAAATGTTCGGCTAAATCAATCTTAATTTCATTCTCACTAGCACTATAAACAGGCATTATAAATAGCTTTGAAAATCCTTCAAAACAAGTTTTAAAACCTTCTAAATTATCAAGCAATCTTGTGTATTTATGTGGTTGCCAAATAGCAATACTATCTTTAATTCCAAGTGCTTTTGCGTATGCAAATATGCCCTTTTTTGTTTCTTTTATTTCTGTTGGATGATGTGCATAATCATCAATAATTGCTCTAGTATTATTAGCAAATAAAACATCAAAACGCTTTTTAATACCTTTAAAATCTTTTAGATTTTGCTTAATTTCACTAAGACTAAGCCCAACACATCTTGCAGCAAGAATTGCCAAAGCAGCATCAATTGCTATGCACTCGCTATGACCTTGCACGCTAAAGCGACCAAAATCTCTTAAATCAAACGATATAAAAGGCAAATAATCCTTAACGCTAAACTCAAGATTAGCAATATCTTCGCTAGGAATTAATCTTTCGCAATCAATATCAACTTTAGCCAAAAACTCATCTTCAGCATTAATTACACGGATTTTACTTTGTTTTAAAAAGTCTTCATAAGCTTTATAAAAAGCGTTTAAATCGTGGTTATAATGCTCTAAATGTTCAGGCTCAGCATTCGTTACTATGCTAAGATATGGATTTATATTTAAAAACGAACTATCACTCTCATCAGCTTCAAACACTAAGCTTTCGCTTTTTTTATACATCATATTTTTGCCAGCTCTTTTATCTACTGCACCGATAATAAATGAGCTTTGCAAAATATTTGCTAGGATACTACTTGTAGTGCTTTTGCCGTGTGCTCCTGCTACTGCAAAAAGCATTTTATTATCTAAAATAAGTGGCAAAGCTTCTTTTCTTGATAATACTTTTATGCCTAATTCTTTAGCTTTTTTTATTTCAGGATTGTTTTCACGAATAACAGCTGAATGAACTACTAAATCAATATCACTACTTAGATTTGAAGCACTATGACCTATAAAAACTGCTATGCCTTCAGCTCTTAGCTCTTTTACTAATTCGCTCTCATATACATCACTTCCTAAAACACTAACTCCACGCTCATTTAAAAATCTAGCTAATGCACTAAGTCCAATCCCACCTATACCTATAAAAAATATTTTTTTCATTTGTATCCTTTAAGAAAATGCTAGAGCTATTAAAATAAGCCCTGCTCCTAATAATTGTAATATTGTAAATGTTTCTCCAAAAAAACTTCCTAAAATCCCTGCACTTATTGGCTCAAGTAATAAAATCAAAGCAACCTTGCTAGGATGCAAATGTTTTTGTGCATAATTTTGTGCAAAAAAACAAAATATTGTAAATACTAAAGCCGATATTAAAATAAGCATTAAAACCTTAGAATTTGAAATAGGAATTATGCTTAAATTAGCAAAGGAAAGAGCAGAAATTAAATAAATTATAGTGCTACCTAAAAACTGAAAAAATATAAAAGTATTTAAATCATTTGATTTTAAAAATTTATCGTTTAAAGCAACCAAAAGTGCGAAGAAAAACGCACAAATTATCGCTAAATATTCGCCTTTTCCAAAATTATTAAAATTTGCATCGCTAAATAAAAACATTCCAAAACAAGCAAGTAATGCTAAGAAAAATATTTTAAAACTAAGCTTTGCTTTGCTTATAAAAAAGCATAAAAATGGAGCGATAATTCCTTCTAATCCTGTTAAAAACGCAACATTAGAACTTTGAGTATGAGTAAGCGCTATTGTTTGAAAAATAAAGGCTAATGCCATACAAAAGCCTGTTATTAAGCCATAAAAATATGTTTTTTTGTAATGAATTAATATATCTTTTCTTGCAATCACAAAAAATACTAAAGACGCTATTAAAAATCTATAAAACAATAATTCATAGCTATTTATGTATTTTAAAACCCACTGAGTAGGCAAAAATGATGCACCCCAAATAAATACCGCAAATATTAATAAAAAAAACGATTTTTCTTGATGGCTCATAAATTAAACTTACTAAGATTTAAAATATCTTTTGAGAAATCAAAATAATATAAATAATCAGCTTTTATATCAAAACCAGCTAAATATTTTAAGGCTAAAATACTTGCATACGAAGCACTAAACATAACAAAAGGAGTTGCTTGCGGCTTAATTCTTTTGATTTCTTTATTAAATGCTATTTTTTTATTTTTTACTATGCTTGCACTTACAAAAAACTCTTCAACACTAGCAAAAATCCAAGGAATATTATTAGCTTTAGCAAAATTATCAATTTCACTTCTTACTGATAAATTATCAGTCGCATCCATAATCAAATCAGCCTTAGGATTTGTAGCAAAAAACTCTGCTGCGCTCATTTTATAAGTTTTAATATCACAAAATGAACGCTCTTTTAGCTTAGTAAAGCAATCAACCTTTGCCTTTCCTTCATCGCTAAAATTAAACATAATTTGTCTTTGAATATTACTTAAGCTAACAATGTCAAAATCAACTATACTAATACTCTTAATCCCACTACTAGCAAGAGCATAAGCTATGCTTGAGCCAAGCCCACCTGCTCCGATTATTATTATTTCTTTATTTTCTAAGTTATTTTGCTTATCTTTTAATAATAAAGCTTGCCTTTCATAAAAGGCGTTTGTTGATTTCATTTCTTACTTCCTTAAATTTCCAAAACTTAGCCGCATCATTTGGTTTAACAATATCAGAAATTAAAACTTCTTCAGCATTGCTAAGCTCTTGAATAATATCGCCATAAGCATTGCATAAAAAGCTATTGCCATAGAAATTCCACTCAAGCTCATTTACTTCGCTCACACCTATACGATTAATTCTTAAAATATTGATATTATTTAAAAAAGCTCTCATTTTTATAAGCTCACACCATCTTGCGTTTGAATTATAAGTATTTGCAGTAGGAATGATTAATAAATCTAATTCATTTGCCTTTTTAAAAAACTCATCAAAATGTATTTCAAAACCAAATAAAACACCTATTTTAAAATTATCGCATTTAAAGGTTTGTAGTTTGATTTTATCTTTTTTATTTTTAAAATATTCTTCTTCATTCCAATGTGAATATGGCATAAATACTTGCTGATTTATATATTTTATCTTGCCATTATTTGCTACTATGCAAGTTTTTATCGGCTCGTTTTTTTCAATCAAAACAATGGGTGCAACGATACATAAATTATATTTAGCACTATATTCTTTTAAGGCTTGTAATTTTACTTTGCTTTGCTCTTTTATTAAATCTATCGGCATTGTTTTTAATTCTGTAAAAAAATTATTTAAAACATATTCGCCAAGAGCAACAAGCCTTACATTTTTTTGCTCACAAATCCTTAAATAATAATCAAGCCTAGCATTGCTTAAAGCTTGAGTGCTAAGCTGAAGAGCTGCGATTTTCAAAATGGTAATCTTTCTGTATCAATACTAATTGAACTTGATTTGTTTTGTTCAAATTCTTCTATATCTTTACTAGCCTTATCTAATAAATCTCTAGCTTCATTGATTAATTTCATACCATCTTTATAAGCATCTACTAAGTCAAATAAGGGCGTATTTTCATCTTCTATTATTGCTAATTTCTCATCTAAAATCTCACAAATTTCTTCATAAGTCTTTTTCATTGATTTACCTTATAATTTGGTGCTTCTGCTGTAATTGTTACATCATGAACATGGCTTTCTTTAAGCCCTGCACTTGTAATTTCTACAAACTCAGCTTTTTCTTGAAAGTCTAAAATATCCTTAGCTCCATTATATCCCATAGAACTTCTAAGACCGCCTAATAACTGAAATACTACATTTTTAATACTTCCAGTATGTGGAACTCTTCCTTCAATTCCTTCAGGAACAAGCTTTTCTTTTGCTGTGCCTTCTTGAAAATATCTATCAGAACTTCCCTTTGCCATAGCACCAAGACTTCCCATTCCACGATAGCTTTTGTATTTTCTTCCTTGATAGGTGATAAATTCTCCTGGACTTTCATCAGTTCCTGCTAAAAGTGAGCCTATCATTACGCTACTTGCACCAGCTGCTAGTGCTTTTGCAATGTCACCTGAATATTTTATACCGCCATCTGCAATTATAGGCACATTAAACTCTTTTGCAGCCTCAGCACAATCGCTTATCGCAGTAATTTGTGGCACACCAACCCCGCTTACAATACGAGTGGTGCAAATACTTCCTGGTCCAATTCCTACCTTAATCGCATCAGCTCCTGCTAATGCTAAATCCTTAACAGCCTTAGGATTTGCAATGTTTCCAACTATAACATCTATATTTAATTCTTGTTTGATTTCTTTTAAAGTATCAATTATGCCTTTACTATGTCCGTGAGCACTATCCATAACTAATACATCAACGCCTGCATTTACTAAAGCTCTAGCTCTATCAAGTTGCCCTACTCCAATAGCAGCACCTACAACTAATCTTCCTAATTTATCTTTATTTGCATTTGGGTATTCTTTACGTTTTTTTAAATCCTTAATAGTGATTAGACCACAAAGAACATTGTTATCATCAACTAAAGGTAATTTTTCAACTTTATTTTTACTAAAAATAATTTCAGCTTCATCTAAAGTGCAGCCTTGTTTAGCTGTAATTAATGGCATTTTTGTCATTACATCTTCAACTGATTTACTAAAATCGGTTTCAAATCTTAAATCACGATTAGTTAAAATCCCTAAAAGTTTTTTATCACTATCAACTACAGGAACACCTGAAATTGAATATTCGTGCATAATAGCTAAAGCATCGCTTACTTTAGCATTTGCATTCACAAAAACAGGATCGTAAATAATTCCGCTTTCACTTTTTTTAACTCTTATTATTTCTCTTACTTGGCTTTCTATATCCATATTTTTATGAATTATTCCAATTCCGCCAAGCCTTGCCATCATAATTGCAGCACGATGTTCTGTAACTGTATCCATCGCTGCTGAAATTAATGGCATATTTAATCTTATATTTTTAGTAAGTCTTGTGCTAATATCAACTTCTTTTGGTAAAACTTCTGAATATTGTGGAACTAATAAAACATCTTCAAATGTAAGGGCTTTTTTAATAATATTCACTAGATTTTCCTTTCGTTTTTTAATTTATTATAAGGGCTTTTTATTAATTAAAGCCCATTTTTATTTCTTTAGAAAAATCGTTGTTTAATTCTTTTTGAATGCTATCTTTAAAATCATCTAATCTAAAAATTCCATCGCTTTGAGCGACTTTTATTGCTGTATTTTTTACTATCATTTTAATTTGAGCGCCACTTAATTCATAAGTTTTTAAATCATCAATCTTAAATCCTGATTCAAATTCCGCATTTTTTGGCAAATGTAATTTCCATATTTTTTCACGCTCTAATTCATTCGGATTAGAAAACTTGATTTTATATTCAAATCTTCTTGAAAATGCAGGGTCTAAACTATCTAAAAAGTTAGTTGTAGCAATTAAAATACCATCAAATTTTTCAAGCTGTTCTAAGAAAATATTTTGCATTTGATTATGCATTAATTCACTTCCGTGACTTGCAACACTTCTTGTGCTTAAGAACTGATCTGCTTCATTTAGCAATAAAATAGGTGGAGTTTTTACACTCTTACTAATCGCTTTATAATTATCAAAAATTGCACGAACATTCTTTTCGCTTTCGCCTACATATTTATCTAAGACTTTAGAGCAATCAAGGGTTATTATTTCTCTTTTTAAAGTCTTTGCTAAATAACTAGCACTCATAGTCTTACCTGTGCCTGGAGGTCCATAAAAGATTATATTAGCTCTTAAAACATCATCTTTTACAATTCCCCAGTCTTTAAGTCTTTTTGCTACGCTTTTTGTTAGGCGTTTTTTAAGACTTGTAGCAAGGTCGCTAACATCTTTGCTTAATACCAAATCAATTTCTTGAACTTCTAAATATTCAAAGAAATTAAGCTCTTCAACAATAGCTTTTATATTTTCGCCTTTATGCGGGAAGAAATACTTAATAACATTATCGCTTATTATAAATCTATTATCGTTTCCTACATATTCAACTAATTCATTGCTTAAAAGCTTTGAATCATCGCTTAATAACTCATAATTTCTAATCTTTTCTAATTGATAAGGATTTATTATGCTTAATAATTCTTCGTAATGTAAAGGTTTTTTAGAACCTGTTAGCTCTTCTTTTAATAAAGCCATTATGATAAGTGTTTCTTCTGCACTTAAATCATAATCTTTCATTAATTCATTAAAAGGATTATGAAATTTAGGGCTGTTTTTAAGTCTTGTATTGATTAAATCAAGTCTTAAATCAGATGTTAAAAACTCTAGTTTAATCCTTGCATCAATCATATCAAAACAATCATTTAAATAAACGCTTAAATCAGTGTAAGGTTTATGCTTGTATTCTTCTAATTCACTATCACTAATAACTCTTGCTCCATCAAATTCATTAGCAAGATTAAAAAACACATGAGCATATCTTGTAAGTGCTATTGATTGAAATAAAATAAGCCCAGCGTTATCTTTATAATTAAATTGTTTTCCGCTTGCTTCTTGAATAAACTTTTTTTCATAAAGCTCTATAAAAAATGGTAAATACGAAACCATTTGTGCAGTTGTGTGAGCATTGAAAGCATCTTCTACTATGCTATGAAATTTAATCCCAAAGCGTGATTTTATAGTTTTATTTAGCATTGTTCTTAAAATAACGCAAGACTCTTTAGCTAAACCTTGATTTAATAATTTTAAATATAAAAAACTTTCTTCGTAATTATCGCTTAAAAACTCTTTAATTTTTTCCAATTTCTAACTCTTTTTTTAATTCTTTTTTTAAAACTTTTCCCGCAGCATTTTTCGGTAATTCACATTTAAAAATTATAGTTTTAGGAACTTTGTAATTTGCTAAATGCTTTTTAAGATGCCTTTGGATTTCTTGTGCGTTTAGTGTAACACCTTCTTTTAAACAAACATAAGCTACAACGCTCTCATCAAGCTCATTGTCTTTTACGCCAATTACAGCACAAGAATCAACTTCATTAAGTTGCATGATAACATCTTCAATTTCTCTTGGATAAATATTAATTCCTTTTGAAATAATAATATCCTTTTTTCTATCTACAATATAAATAAAGCCATCTTCATCAAGTCTAGCAATATCGCCAGTCTTAAGCCATTCACCTTCTATTACTTCGCTTGTAAGCTCAGGTTTATTGTAATAGCCTTGCATTACACAATCACCCTTTACTATTAATTCTCCTATTTCTCCGATAGGTAATTCTTTTAGTTCATCATCTACGATTTTTACTTCATATCCATGTAAAGGCAAACCTACTGAATTAGCCTTTTGTTTTTCTAAACGATTTACTGCAACAATAGGCGAACACTCGCTTAAGCCATATCCTTCTAATACTGCTGTTCTTTTAAATTTTTCTTTATAAGCTTTAAGAGTGCCTTCGCTTAAAGCACTTGAGCCTGATACTATTATTCTAATTTTGTGAAACCACATAAAATACCAAGGAAGCTTAGCTTTAAGCAGGGCATTTAAAATAACAGGAACTGAAAATAATATCGTAACTCTTTTTAAAAGTATTTGTTTAACCACATTAGAAAATGGTAAAACAGAGCGTTCAATCACAAGCGAACAGCCTGAAAGCAAAGGTAATAAACAAACTGCTGTTAAAGTAAAGCTATGAAACATAGGTAAGTATGCAATAGCTCTATCACTTGATTTAATCTTAAAATCATGTTGAGCTGATGTTATATTTGATAAAATATTTTTATAGCTTAATAATACACCTTTAGGAAGTCCTGTTGTTCCTGATGTATAAATTATATGAACGCTATCGCTTAGTTTTGCATCGCATTTAAAATTATAAACCGGTGCATAATCTAAATAAGCAGCTAAATATCCATCTTTTAAACTATTATCAAATGAATGAAAAAGCGTAATATCGCCAAATTCACTAACAAGCTCAGCAGCTTCTTTAATATCTTTTGAAACTATCAATAATTTTGCGTCGCAGTCTTTTATAATATAACTATATTCTTCTTTTTTAAGCATAGTATTAATAGGAACTGCGACAGCCTTTAAGGCAGTTATTGCAAAATATAAAATCATAAATTCTTTACAATTACTCATAATAAAAGCTACATTATCGCTGCTTTTAACTCCGTGATTTTGCAAAAATGCTATCATTTTATCAACATGATTTTTTAACTCTTTAAAGCTTATTTTACCATTGTTATCAAATATAGCAATTCTGCTTAATTTTGAGTAATTTTCCAAATATTCATAATAATTTTGCATTAACTTCCTTTAATTAAAACTCGTAATTAACCCCAAAGTTTACAATCTGATTTGATTGGTTTGAGAATTTTCCTTTTGTTTGGATTAGAATATTATCAGTTACATTATCTACTTTAACATCTGCATAATGCTGATAAGCTCCTGCTCCTGTTACTTTTAATTGTTTGTTTATTCTATATTCAAAACCTAGTGAATAATTATACATTCTACTATCTTTTGCTAAAAAAGATATTTTTTCACGTCTTACTGGACTATCTTCTGTAGAAAAGCCTAACATTAAAGATAATTCTTTGTCATAATTATATCTATAACCAAAGCTTAACAATGTAGTATCTTTCCAACCATTTTCTAAACTAGCTTGTAGAACTGATGCGAAAAAATATTCTTCAATAGCTTGCTTATCTTCAGGTTTTAAAGTTATACCTACTTGTTGTGCTATTTGTGTTACTGCTTTATCATCACTACAAGTGTTATTTTGCGTGCATTGAGCAAATACACTCATTACAGCTTTGGTTAAGCCTTCAGGAGCTTCTGGTTTATTTATCTTTAAATCTAATGTTTTTGCCTTGCTCCAAAATGTTCTTCCCATGTTAAACATAAATTCATGCTTACCGTATTCATAAGCAATACCAAAGTTTGCATTAGCAGGATATAAAAAATTTGCACTAGCATAACCATTATAACCTACTTTATCATTTTGTGTAGATGATATCCCAATAGGCTTTCCTGTATTCGGATCGTATTTCATTACTTCACTTGCCAATGCACTCATACCTACTACCATAGCAACTTGTTCTTGCAAATTTAAGCCATCTAGCAAAGCACTTGCTGAACTAGATGAGTTAAAAATAAAATCAAACATTCCAAATTTTGATATTTTAAAATCCATGTTACCTTCAAAATCATTCTTATATGAAGAATTATAAAGTAAAGAAAATCTTAATTTTTCATCAAAATACTTAGGAGCATAGGTTAAAGATAACTTATAACCAAATTTATATCCATTATCAGCTTTAACATTACCACTATACACCCATGAGTAAGGATGTGCTTTGCCTTCATTATCAAACCAAACATTATTCATCTCAGCGGGATCGGTTGGTACATACCTAGGATTTTTTGCGTTATCTTTCATTAGGCTAAATTTAAGCCTTGTATGATTTGCTGTAATGCTTGCACCTAAACTAAGTTCGCTAGTTGGCTTAAACGCATACGATAAAGCCAAAGTTCCACCACGAATATCCATAGTATCGGTTAATGCTTTTGCATAATCACTATTCCAACCATAAACACCTGCAAAATCTGTATAACCTGCAAATCCAACGAAATGTTGTTCGTTAATAGGATAAACAAATGCTAATGTAGGCAAGAAAAATGTGAATTCTTTTCCATGTGCATTGCTTGCATTATAATAAGGTTCTCTACCTCTATCTGTTACAACCTCTGTTAAGTGATTTTCAAATCTAGAACCTGTAACATTATAATAGTTAGCACTAAAATGCAATTGTGGATTTTGTCCTAAAAATCCCATATTTGCTGGGTTGATAAAAGCCGCATCGGCACTAAAACTCTTTGCTAAATTTGAGCTAGATAAAGCTATTCCGTCTGAACTTAGCGGAACAAGCTTATAATTTGATGCTAGTAAGCTACCACTAACAACAAATGATAAGAAAATCTTATTCATTTACTCAATTTTTCCTTAATTTTTTTAAATGGAAAGCTGATTATATATTTTTAATATTAATTTTTCTTTATAAAAGATAAAAATTACCTTATTTAGTATTTGTATTAATTTTCTTTATTTGTAGAATAAACTTTAATTTATAATTCCTATTTCAAATTCTTGTGGAATTTGAAATAGGAAATTGATTTTATTCAAGGCCACTTAGCATAGGAACAAAAGTGCAAGAATCAAGAACTATTTCTTCTATTCTGTCTTTATGTTTAATATATTTTGTAATGTATTGTTTGCTTGCATTACCAACAGGAGCTACTAATATCCCACCAACTTCAAGTTGAGAGAACAATACATCAGGCACTTTTTGAGTATATGCCGAAAGCAAAATTCTCTCATAAGGTGCATAGTTTTTAAGCCCATTATTACCATCTGCGTGGCGAACATATACATTTGCTTTTATAGTATCAAGATTTTTTATAGCTTTATTTGATAATTCTTTAATTCTTTCTAAAGAAAATACTCTTCTTATTAAATTAGATAAAAGTGCAGCTTGATAGCCACTACCACAGCCAATCTCAAGCACACTATCAGCCCCAACAGGCTCAAGCGCCATAGTCATTTTAGCCACCGTAATAGGTGAGCTAATCCATTGATCAGAGCTTAGTGGCATAGCATGTAATTCATAAGCAAAATTACTCATAGGCATAAAAATCTCTCTAGGAGTATTAGCAAATGCAAGTTTTACTTCTTTGCTAATATTTACTTCGCTAGCAATATTTTCGGCAAGTCTTGCACACTTTTCTTGTTCGTAAATATCCTTAAAAATCATCGAAATTCAAACTTCCTTTACTATAATTTGTAACCTTGCTTTCAAAGAAATTGCTCTTTTGGTCATTAAACTTAGAAAAATCATCAACCCATTTAATAGGATGCTTTGCATTATATTTTTTCTCTAAACCAATAGAACTAAGTCTTAAATCCACAAGATAATGAATATATTCTGTAATTATATCATCAGTAAAACCCATAATTTGATTTTGAGTGATATATTTGCCCCATTCAATTTCAAGCTCAGCAGCACGCTCAAACATTTCATAAATCTTTGCGATTGTTTTTTCGTTAAATAAATCAGGTCTTTCTTTTCTAACTGAATTAATCATGTTTTGAAATAATAATAAATGCGTTATTTCATCTCTTTGAATAAATCTTACCATTTGAGCAGAACCAAGCATTTTACCAGCACGAGCAAGCGCATAAATAGCAGTAAAACCGCTATAAAAATATATTCCTTCTAGGATTTGATTTGCTACCATTGCATAAAGCAATTTTTCTTCCGTTACATCGCCTGCTAATTCTTCATAAAGACTTGAAATAAAATCATTTTTCTTTCTTAATGTAGCATCGTGTTTTTCCATTTCGTATATTAAATCAGTATCATCACAAATAGCTTCAACCATTACAGCATAACTTTTAGAATGGTTTGCTTCTTCATAAGCTTGTCTTGCTAAAACAGCGTTAATTTCTGGTGCTGTTATATAAGGGTTTATATTATCAGCAAGGTTGTTTGTTTGAAAGCTATCCATAGAAATTAATTGTGACCATACTAAATCATACATTCTTTTTTCACTTGTTGTAAGATTACATTTATAATCAAGTGCGTCTTTTGTAGTATCAACTTCTCTAGGAAACCAAGTATTAGCTTCCATTAAATCCCATAATTTTAAAGCCCATTCATATTTTGCTTTAGTAAAATTTAAAATACCTTGAGGATTACCGCCAAATACCTTTCTAGCAGTTAAATCTTCATTGCTTTGAGGATTATATATTCTTTTTCTATTCATCTCTTTTCTCCTTAAGAACTAAAGTATTTGAAAATAAATCATGTATATATTGCCTATCTTTTCTAAAGAACGGAAAAATCATACCAAATATTAAAGAAAAGCTAAGCACAAATAATACCAACCTTAATAATATCTGTAAAAAACTTGCTCTTTTACCATTTTTATTTCTTAAATGCAAGCCCAAATATTTATATCCTAAAGTTTGACCTTTAAAAAATAAAAATAATAAAATTATTAAAAAATATAAAAAAGTAGCTAAAAATATAAAATTTTGACTTTGTCTATATTCTGAAGCACTACCTACTAAAATGTAGGTAGTAAAGTATTGTATTGGCATCATTATCATAAACATATCAACAATGCCAGCTTTTAATTTATCATAAAGACTAGCTAAACAAACCTTAGCCTTTGCCATTTTTAAACTTTAAGTAATTGTGTTTCTTTTTCTTTTACTAATTCATCGGTTTTAGCAATTGCTAAATCAGTAATTTTTTGAACTTCATCGTAAGCTTTTTTCGCTTCATCTTCGCTTACTGCTTTATCTTTTTCTAATTTTTTAACAGCATCATTTGCATCTTTTCTAATATTTCTAATAGCAACTTTGCATTTTTCTCCCATTGCTTTTGCTGCTTTTGCGTTTTCTTCTCTTTGTTCTTTTGTCATTGGAGGGAAAAATAATTTAACGCCATCTGCATCAGCATTTGGATTTACTCCGATATTTGCTGCTTTGATTGCTGTATCAATCGCTTTAATCATAGATTTTTCCCAAGGACTAATTGTGATTGTAGTAGCATCAGTTGCTAAAATAGTTGCAACTTGATTTAATGGAGTTGGATTTCCATAATAATCTACAAAAACATTATCTAATATAGAAATATTTACTTTACCTGTTCTTAAGGTCATAAAATCTTTTTTTAAAGCATTATGAGCTTTTTCGTTTTGTTCTTTTTGTTTTGAATAAATTTCACTTAACATTTTCGTCCTTTTACTTGATTGATTCTGGTAATGCTTGTGGTTTAGTTTCTTGAATTTGCTTGCTAGCGTTTTCTAATTTATTTACTAAACTTTCACTAGTTTTTGTGTTATAGCTATAACTTAAAAAGATTGTATTTGCAACAAGTAAAACACCCATTATAAAAGTAAATTTAGCTAAAAATCCAGCAGGACCTTTTGCTCCAAACAAACTCTCATTTGAACCACTATAAGCACCTAAACCTATACTTGAGCTTTTTTGCATTAATACACAAGCACAAATAATTACTACTAAGATAAATTGAATTGCGATAAAAATTGTGTTCATATTACTTCTTTCGTTTAAAAATAAAGTTTGTATTATATGTTATAAAATTTAAAATAAGTTAAAAGCCTTCAAAATTGAAGGCTTAAAAATTAATCTCTAATACTTCTTAAGATGTTTAAAAGAGATATAAATAAGTTAATAAAGTCAAGGTATAAAGCGATTGCACCTTGAATAGGTGTTTGATATGCACCACGAATTATCATTTGTGTATCATAAATGATAAAGAAGCTAAATAAAATAGCACTAACACTAGAAATTACTAGGTGTAAAACTGGGCTTTGGAAAAATAGATTTAATAAAGATGCCCCGATAACAACTAATAAAACAATGAAAAGTGCCTTGCTAAATACACTAAAATCTCTTTTTGTTGTAAATGCAAATACACTAAGTCCTGCAAAAGCAAGTGTTGTTAAAAATAAAGCTTGAGCTATTATTTCAGCACCTGCTGGGTGTTGTAAAGTAATATAAATAATACCTGTTAGGCTAAGACCACTAATAAATGCAAATGTAAATAGCATAGCAATAGCACCATTAGTTACTTCTCTTTTTGTATTCAATACCATAATTAATATAATTTCTACAGCAAGAATTCCTAAACTAGCCCAAATATTGCCAACTAAAAAACTAGCTAAATATGTAGCACCTAAATAAGCCCCTAATGTTGCAGCAACTAGCGAAAGAGCAAAATACATATATGTATCTCTTACAAAAATCGCAGCGTCTGAACGAATAGCTGAACTAGCACGAGTTCTTTCGTATAAACTCATTTTTTCTCCTTGTTTAAATTTATTAAAAGCTCTTGATTATAGCTAAGTTAGTTAATATCTCATTGAAATTTTTTTATATAATTTTGCTTTTTAACAAGGATAAACGATGGATAAATTAATAAAAGGTGCCTTGCAATTTATGCAAGAAGGATTTTTAGAACATAAGGATTTGTTTAAAGATTTAAAAGAAGAACAAAATCCACATACACTATTTATAGGTTGTGCTGATTCAAGAGTAATTCCAAATCTAATAACCTCAACTTTGCCTGGAGAATTATTTGTAATAAGAAATATAGCAAACATTATCCCGCCTTATAGGGTTAAAGATGAATATTTGGCTACTACTTCTGCTATTGAATACGCTTTATATGCTTTAAATGTAAAAAACATAATAATTTGCGGTCATAGTAATTGCGGGGGTTGCAAAGATATACCTAGCAAAAAAGCTGAAGTTTTACCAAACGTAAAAAAATGGGTTTCTTTATTAGATGATATTAAAAAACAAGTTGATTACACTCTTGAATTAAGCCATTTTGAAGGACAATACGCCCTAAGGTCTTGGATGATAGAAAAGGCAAATGTTTTAAATAGTTATGAAAACTTATTAGGCTACCCTGATGTTCAAAATAGAGTTGATAATAACGAGCTTACTATTAGAGCTTGGTATTTTCTAATTGAAACTGCTGAGATTTATGAATACTGCCCAGCTGATGGACATTTTAAACCATTAAAGGATTTACAATGAGAGTTGTTTTAATATTATTATTTAGTGTGTTTGTATATGCAAATAATTTAGTTGATAATATAAATCAATACATTGATTATAATATGAAAATCAATGATTTAAATATATTATTAGGCAAAAACGAAGATAAAACAATAAACCAAAATAAAATCAATCAAGAAATAAGCGAGTATAAAAACAAAAAAAATCAAATACTATCAATACTACCAACTTTATTTGATAAAAACAATCTAAATAACAAACTTTTAGAAGATTTCAAAAAAGAAAAAATAAGTAGTGAATTAAAGAAAATAAAATTAGAATTTTATAAAACTTTAATTGAATCAAACAATGTTTTTAATGATAGTAAAATTGATAATGAAAGCATAAAAGATATTATAGATGAAAGCATTAAAGAGCTAAATAGCGAAAAAGTAAAAGATGAAGAATTAATCTATCTTAATTCTTACATAGAAATACTTACATACTTAAGATTAAACGCTAATGTTTTTGAAAGCAATTATTTAATTCAAGAATTAAAAACCGATAATTTTATCAATTATTTAAATGGTTTTTTCCCTAAAGAAGTAAGCAAATACTTAAATCCTGGAAAAATCATAATTTGTTGCATTATTTTATTGTTTATATTTATGTTTAAAAAGATAGTTTTAAAACTAATATATTTTGTTTTCTTAAAATTAATCAAAAAACAAAAGCACGAAATAAGCGAATCATTAAAAGATATAACAAAGCCTTTAACATTATTATTTTATATGTATGGGATTTGGCTGTGCTTTGTAATAGCATTTTATCCTGCAGCTGTAATGCCTATAATTTTAACGATTTTATCAATCATAAATACAATAATAATTGCTTGGCTAATTCTAAACATAATTAATTCTTATGGTTTAATTTTAATGTCAAAATTAGCCTTAAAAAGTGGTAAAAAAGAAATAATCAACCTAATTTTAAAAATCATAGATTTTATTATCATAATAATTACAATCTTAATAATACTAGCAAAATTAGGCTTTGATATTTCAGCAATCATTGCTTCGCTTGGAATTGGTGGTTTGGCTGTTGCTCTTGCTGCTAAGGATATAATTGCGAACTTTTTTGCATCGGTTTTAATGCTTTTTGATAATTCTTTTTCTCAAAGCGATTGGGTAGAAGTGAATGGAATAGAAGGAACTATCGTTGAAACTGGTCTTAGAAAAACCACAATAAGAACTTTTGATAACTGCTTAGTATTCATACCAAACTCAACTATATTAAACGGAAATATCAAAAACTATTCTAAGAGAAAATATGGAAGAAGAGTAAAATTAAGCGTAGGCTTAACATACGATTCAACAACCGAACAAATACAAAATTTTATAAATGATTTAAAAGAACTTTTAAATAACAATGAAATAATCGCTAATGAAAACGATGAAATCTTTCAGCACAAAAACAAAAACTTCTACAAGCAAAACCTAATTTCTGTAAATGATTTAGAAGGGTTTAAATCATCTATTTATGTTTGGCTTGATGATTTTGCTGCAAGCAGTATTAATGTAGAGCTTTATTTTTATATCAAAAGCATTAGTGCAAAACAATACTACGATGAAAAAAGCAAGATATTAATGGAAGTAATGAAAATAGTTGAAAAAAATGGCTTAAGCTTTGCCTTCCCATCAACAAGTCTTTATGTAGAAAAATTACCTAAAGATTAATTTATAATTCCTAATTCAAATTCTTTAAGTTTTTGGATTAGGAAAGCTAATTCGCTTTAAATATTAAAACGATTAAAATAAGTTTTGGATAAATATAAAAATTCTAATTCCTAATTCAAATTCTTTGGAATTTGAATTAGGATATAAGCTTAATGTCCTAAAAGACCCCAGTATGGAAGTCCTACAGCAAGACATAATACATAAGATACCATAGCAACTACAAATCCTGTTATCCACCATTCTTTAACAGTATTATAACCAGCACCAAAAATAACTGAAGCAGCAGGACCACCAAAGTGAGTTAATGCTCCACCATAAGAGTTTGTAGTAATTAATAAAAACGCTAATAAATAAGGATCAACTCCAGCACTCTTACCTATTAAAAACAACACAGGTAAAAGCGTTGTGATAAACACAGTTGCAGAAGCATATAAATATCTTACGATTATACTAATAAATCCTATTAATATTAGCACAAGTAAAGGGCTTAGGTTTAAGTTCATATTAGATTCAATAAATGTTCCAAGCCATTTAAAAAACCCTAGTTTATTCATCATACTTGATAGCGACATAATACCACCGAACCAAAATAGCGTTCCGATACATTCTTTTGAACCTGCGATATCTTCAAACTTTAAAACACCTAATAAAACAGATAAGCTCATCGCACCAACAGCAACAGCAGTTGCATCTATATCTATTTTATAGTTAAATAAAGAGCTAGATAGTGATGGAACAGACCAACCAAGCAAAGCAAGAATAAAGATTAAAACAAGCATTTTTTCACTTCTTTTCATCTCTCCTAACTCTTCTAAACCTTGTTTAGCAATAGCAACATTATCTATTGTCTTAATATCAGGGCGAACAAAAATATAAACAATAAAAGGAATTACTAATAAACACACAATACCAGGAACTATCATAGCAACAGCCCAATTTCCCCAATTTAGGCTAGTTCCTAAAATATCGTTTGAATAACCTATAACAAGCATATTTCCAGCCATTGCAGTAGCGAAAATAAACGAAGTCATCTTAGTACTCATATAAGCGTTACAAGCTAAGAATGCACCTACTCTATTTTCTGTTTCTACCTTATCTTTTGATAAAGATTGTGCAATTGAATTTACGATAGGAAACACTATACCACCAGCTCTTGCAGTATTTGAAGGAGTTGCTGGAGATACTATTAAATCCAAAAACGCCGTAACATAACCAAGTCTTAAAGTAGTTTTACCAAGCTTACCTATTAAAAAATAAGCCCATCTTTTACCAAGACCTGTTTTAGTAAAGGCAATGCTTAAAGCAAAAGCAGAAACAATAATCCAAGTAGTAGCACTCGCATAACCACTTAAAGCTTGTTTAGTAGCTTCTTTAGCTGAGCCTAAATACTTTCCCATAAAAAGTGCAGTTCCTGCAACAGCAGTAATTAACACCATTGAATTAGGAATAGGCTTAAATACAAGGCCTAAAACAGCAGCAAGATATATTCCAAACATTACCCAAGCAGCTTCGCTAAGACCATTCGGGCAAGGAAGCACAAAAGCAAATAAAAATGGAATAATGATTAATGCAATAATAGAAATTGCTCGTTTCATTAATTCTCCTTAAATGAAATTAAAAAATAATTATTACTTTAGCGAAATTATCTATAAAATATATTTAAAATCATTTTTTTAAGATTTAATTGTGTAGTAAGGTAACATAATCTATAATTTTTTTATAAAAAAACTTATAAATTAATTGGATATTTTATGTCTTTTTATAAGATTTTAAATTTAATTAGGATAAAAGATGAAAAAAGTATTAATATTTTTATTAAGTTTGAATTTATTTTCATATACGCTAGATTTTCCCGGAGATACTCCGCCACTTGATGCGAATCCAAACTGGACTGACCCTACAAAACCAATTGATTTATATAATACAAATGAAATTAATATAAGTCAAAAATTAAACGAATTAGATGAAAAAAAACTAAGAAAGCTTAAAAAAGCTCTTGATATATTATTTGAAGAAGAAGAGCAAGAAATAAAAGAAGTAAAAGAAATTATTCAACCTATCAAAAAACAAGACCCAAGCGAATATATACAAATTACAATAAATGGCGAAAAACCTACAAAAAAGCCAAAAAATACATATAAAAACAACGATATTTTAATAAATATAAAATGATAATTCCTATTTCAAATTCCTTTAAAAATTTGTAGAATTTGAATTCGGAATTAGCTTTATTTTATTTGACTTGGGCGTGGTAGATTTAGTTCTATTTCTTTTGTAATATTTGGCTTTATTATTAGAGCATAACCACCCAAACCATCTTTATCCCATACGCTATAAAATTCTTTTTTAGAGCTTAGATATTCGCCAAAGCTTGGATCATATACTTTTACAAAATCTCCTTTAATATTATTTACCACTACAAAATGTGGGAATCTAGGATCGTTTTCAATCTTTACTATAAAAGGCGTAAATATTTGCTCAAATATAATGCGATTTAGTTTATAAGCTTTTGCATAAAAGCCAAGCTTGTTTAAGGCATTGTTTAATTCATTAAAACTTAGCATATTAGTATTTTTATCTAAAACTTCTAAAATATCTTTTTCGCTAAAACGCTTGATATTTGTTAGATTTAGCAAGGTCGCTATGCTACTTGCCCCACAAGATTCTTCATAGCTTTGTCTTACTACTGATTCGTTTTTAAATTCTTTATAAGACTTTACTGCAAACTCAGCATAAAGATTAGTAAGCAGTATAAAAAATATTAAAATTTTTGCCATAGACTAATGCCAAATACACTATCAGGAGCAGCTGAGCCACCACCTAAACTAGCATTAAAGCTTATGCTTGTATCATCATTTATACTATAAGTTGAACCTACGCTATATGTTGGGATACTTCTTAGATTTGTATATTTTACGCCGTTTATCTTCTGGGCTGCTTGAAAACTCTGTGAAGCCTCTAAATCAAGCGTGATTTTAGGGCTTAATACTATGCTAAGATTTGCACCAAAATTATAAGAATTTCCATAATTTATCGCTAGTTTATCAAAAGTCCTAGTATCATTATATGTAAAACCCATATAAATACCCCAAATAGCAGGGTCGCTATAACCTCTTAGATTTAGCTTAGCTGAGTGTGATTTAAAATGAAAGCTTTTATTTGTATCAAGTGCTTTTTCTCTTTGAATTACCCCTGCTTGATAAGAAAAACTAAGTATTTTATCACTAAAACTATCAAATCTATAATTAAACCCAAGCCACAAGCTCTCAAATGAATAATGAGTTTCACTCATAGGCTTACCAGTAAAGAAATTACTATATTCATTTCTAGTAGCATTAGCACCAAGAGAAGCTATAAAATCAAGCTTGTTATTAAATGAATATATCAAAGTTTCATTCAAGCTTAGCCTTTTATTATCAGTCCAAATCACAGGATCGCCTCCTATTATTAGACTTGTATAGCTTGTGTAGATATTGGCATTTCCGCTAGTGATTAAACTAAGACTTGTAATACTTCTAAGTCCAATTTGTCTCTTAAAAAGACTATCAATAGTAATAACATCAGAGCCAAATAAAAAGCTTAAAATAAATGCTATAAAAAATAACTTTTTCAAACTCTTCCTTTCAATTAAAATATAAAATTTCAAACCCTTTTAAAAATTTATGGAATTTGAAATAGGAATTTAAACCTTCATATCAAATAAACTTATATCTTTTTGGCTGTATTTTAAAGCCTCTTGCAAAAACTCTTCAAAAGTTTCATAACTATCTATATCTTTAGGAGCTTTTGGGCTTTTACCACTTATCATTTCATAAGCTAGTTTTTGCATTAATTTTTGCCATTCATCTTCTTTGCCTATCTCATAGCGTTTTGTATTGTTTGGATTTATCATACCACAATCATCTGTGCGGTGCGGATCAAATGGGTCGCTGTAGTCATGTCCCATTTGCTTAGCATAATTAGTTTTTTCACCTTCTACTAAAATGTAATTGTTATATAAAACAGCAGCTAAAAGTCCGCCTTTGCTATACTCGCCTTTTTCGTTTTGATAATTTTCCTTGTGTGGATCGTAAATATGGCTACATATACTATCTAACCACGCATCATAATTATTTACAGGTGGTTCTACTTTATGAAAAATATCATCTTGTGCAAACAAACCAGACAGATGATTACTCGCTCTATATTTTGAATCAAGCCTACAATAATCCATTTTATCTACATAATCATTATAATCTTTGAGATTATCAAAAGTCTTTGTAATAGTTAGGCTTTTTTTATCCATTTCAAAAAAATGTGAAGTTTTCCAAAGCTCATCAGAGCTAAAAAAATCCTTTGAATTTAAAAACTCATCACCTAAAACTCCTTTTAAAACTTTATAAGCATTGCTTGCGCTTTTTACTATATCTATGTTATGACGCATTTTGTATATTGGTGGGTTTGCTTGGTTATTTTTTTCTACAAGGGAAAGCATTGTATCACTATGTATTTTAAAATCTTCAGCAATTCCTGCGGCTTTGTTAAAATCACTTGTAAAAAAGCCATCTTTATCAACTCCGTATCCTAATACAACTCCTACCTTTTTATCATCTGCTTTATTATCTACTTTTTTAATCTCGTTATTAGTTTCTTTTTTATTCACATTAATTGTTTGATACATTGCGTAAGAATTCGCCGATATTTTCATAATTACCCCTTTTAATTACTAATATCGGCATTTATTAAAATTATTTAATTCCTATTTCGTAATTCTTTAAAAATTTGTGGAATTTGAAATAGGAATTAGTTTTTATTGCAAGTCTTGTTGAAACTTATTAGCACAATGATAAATGCAACAATAGGAGCTAATAATATTTCTAAAAAATAAAATTTATTAGTATTTTCATCAGGATTTACAAAACTTAAAACCAAAGCAAATAAGACGCTAAAAAGACCTAGAATTGCTAAAAAATAACTAAGAGCCTTGTTTTTAATATCAAAATCTTCGCCTTCGTTCGCATAATTTTTTAATTTAAAATATGCAAAAAACATTGCAATATAAGGTAAAAAATAAGAAACAGTAGTAAGTGAGCTAAGTGTCCAGTAAATGTCTTGAGAATTAGTAAAAAACGCACAAAATAAGCAGATTATGCTAACCAAAAAAGCTTGAAAAAATAATGCTCTATAAGGTGTATTGTATTTTGGATGTGGTTTTGCTTCATAAAATTTAATAATACCTTCTTTTGATGCGCTTGCTAGCATATAAATTGGAGCAATTAGCCATGAATTAATTTGACCTAAAGTTCCTATAAAAAGACAAAAAGACATAATTTGGGTAAGATGATTTATGCCTAATAGTTTTTCAGAATACGAAATCGCTTGCATAATTCCGTCTAAAATATCAGTATCTTTTGCGGGATATATTACATTTAGACAAAATGTCCCTAAAATATAAATGCCAACTATTAGCAAGGCACTAAGAAAAATTGCTTTAGGATAATTTTTTCTAGCATTATCAATCTTAGCTCCTATCATGGTGCTAAGTTCAAGCCCAGCAAAGGCAAACATCATCGTGCTTGCAAAAACCAAAGTATTTAAATCAAATTCTATTAAATATCCTGAATTATAAGGGGTTTGGATTTTGCCAACATTAAAATAAAATATTAAACTTACTAAAATTAATAGTAAAGTAGGTAGTAATATTCCTAAATAAACAAAGATTTTATTTATAAACTTAGTGTATTCAAGACCTTTGTAATTAATATAAGTTAAAGCTAAAAAGCTAAATATTGAAAAAGCTGCTATGAAATACGATTTTGCTTTAATATCAAAAATAAAAGCTAATGAATTTGCTGCAAAATAAAGCATCATAGGAAAAAAAGTTAAGCAAGATAATAAGTAGCATATAAGACAAAAATAAGCAATCCTTACACCAAAAGCTTTATTAATCCATAGAAATATTCCACCACTTTTTTGAAATTTTGAGCCAAGTTCTCCGCAAATTAAAGCAAGTGGCACAAAAAATCCAAAAGCTACAAATAACCATAAAATAATTGAACTAGCTCCGTATTGAGCAACGTAAGGGATTTGTCTTAAAGAAAAAATCCCGATTAGATTCATAAAAACAATGTCTTTAATGCTTAGTTTCATTTCTTACTCGCTTAATAAAATGAGCGAATAATACTACTAAATCTTAATAAGATAAACAAAATTATAAATATTTTAAAATTTAATAAAATATGGATTTTTAATAATATTAAAAGAGTTGGTTTTATAGGTTATCTTTTAAATTCCTAGTTTAAATTCTTATAAAAAATTGAGAATTTGAATTAGGAATTTGAAAAAGTTTTGAGTTTCAAAGAAGTAGTAAAATAGGTTTCACTAAAAAGTGAAACCTAAATAAATTATTGGCAGATGATTTTTAATTCAACTCTGCGGTTTGCTGCACGGCCTTCTTTAGTTTTATTATCGCCGATTGCGTTTTGCTCACCAGCCCATGTTGGGTTGATTCTATCTTCGCTAACACCAGCTTTAACTAATTCAGCTTTAACAGCTCTTGCTCTTTTTTCTGATAATTTTTTGTTATAAGCTGTTGCACCGATTGAATCTGTATATCCTGTAATGTTTGCAAAATATGCAGGCTCTTCTTTAATTAATTTCGCTAAGCGATTAATTTCTGGAATGTAATTAGCTGTTACATTGCTCTTATCAAAACCAAAATTAACTTTTACCATTTCAAGGTCATAACAAGCTTTTGGTTTTGGCTGTGGTTTTGGCTCAGGTTTAACTTCAACTACTGGCTCAGGTTTAACTTCAACTACTGGAGCTGGAGTTGGAACTACTTCTTCTTTTTTGCCATCAAAATTGAAGATTACACCTAATGTGCTAATTAAGTGGTGATCTGCATGGCGGAATTTGATTTGATCGCGAACTTCTGCTCTTAAACCAAAGCTCTTATAAATTTTGTATTTTAAACCAACACCATAATGACCAAACATTCCGTTTTTATTGTCATATAGATTTTCACTGAAGTTTTCATAACCAACACCTAATAAACCATAGAAATCAAAGTTAGTATCACCAACTTTAACTGGTAATATTAAGTTTAAGTATCCTCTATCAATACCTACTGGTTTGTGGCCTGAATTATTGATACTTTTATATTCACCTTTTTGGTGCTCGTAACCAATTTCAGTTCCTACTGAACCATACATATAACCAATTCTTAATCCATAACCAAATTTATTCATAAGGTCAAGATTTCCTTCTGGTACATTGTATGTAGCGATAGGGCTTATTTCTAAGCCTTCAAAATTAATATTACTTGCATTTGCGCTTACTGCTAATACTGCAGCTGCACTTAAAACTAAACTCATCTTTTTCATAAATACTCCTAATTTAAAATGAAAATTAACGTTTGCTAAATTGTGGTTTTCTTCTTGCTTTTCTGCGTCCGTATTTTTTACGCTCAACCACACGACTATCACGGGTTAATAAACCTTGTGGCTTAAGTAAAGCTCTAAAATCAGCACTCATAGCTGCTAAAGCTCTAGAAATTCCGTGTCTTAAAGCTTCTGCTTGAGCGTTATAGCCACCACCTAAAGTGCTAGCAGTAATATCCATAAGACCTTCTTGCTTAGTAACTAATAATGGTTGAACTACTTTTAATTTAATAGCTTCGTGTCCGCCTAACCAAGTATTTAAATCAACACCGTTAACTATAATTTTACCACTTCCAGCCTTAGCCCAAACTTTAGCTATTGCAGTTTTTCTTTTACCTGTTGCATAAACTTTTGCCATTTTACTTTCCTTTTACCTGAGCTGTATGTGGGTGTTCGCTACCTGCATAAACTTTTAATTTTTTAAGCATAGCACGACCTAAAGTAGTCTTAGGAAGCATACCACGAACTGCTAATTTATATAATTTTGCTGGATTATTTGCTAATAAATCACCGAATTTCTCACTCTTTGTGCTTCCAAAATAGCCTGAATGTCTGTGATATAATTTATCATCAGCTTTGTTTGTTCCAGTAAATTCTGCTTTAGATGCATTGATAATTACTACATAATCTCCGCAATCAACATTTGGTGTATAGCAAGGCTTATGCTTGCCCTTTAAAATTGTCGCAACTTCTGTTAAAAGACGACCGAAACGCTTACCTTCAGCATCTACGATTATCCAATCTCTTTTAACTTCGTTTGGCTTTGTTATTTTTGTCATGATTTTACCTTTGCCAAAATTTTTTAAAAAGGTGATTATATGTTTTTAAACTTAAATAATACTTAAATTAAGAAAAGATTAAGAAAAATATTTCCTAATTCAAATTCCAAAAAGAATTTGAATTAGGAATTTAAATTTTATAAAGAATTTATCATAATTATAGCGATTACGATAGGGCAAATAAATCTAATAAATACAAACCAAATATTAAAACCAACTTCACTCATGTAAGGCACAAAAAGATTTTTTAATTTATTAATATCTACAAAAAATCCTACAAATATGCAAGTAACAATCGCAGAAAGTGGCATTAAGATATTTGAAGTTAGATAGTCTAATATATCAAATAAGCTTTTATTAAAGAATGTAAAATAAGATGAATAATCTTTATTAAATCCTAAAATACAAAAAATCCCCATAATATAAACAAAAATACCTATATAAACTAGTGCAAGTTTCCTTGATATGCCAAATTTATTTATTAGATAAAACGCAAATGGTTCTATCATAGAAACAGCACTTGTAAGCCCTGCAAAAAGTAATGCTATAAAAAACGCAACCGCTAAGATATTTCCTACAATGCCAAGATTTGAAAATAAACTCATAAGGCTAACAAAAATTAAGCCAGGACCTTGCTCGCTTGCATTTGCTCCGTATTCAAATACGAAAGTAAATACAATAAGACCCATCATAATTCCAACTAAAATATTTATAAAGATAATTGATAAAGTTGATCTAATAACATTAGTATTCTCAGGCAAACTTGCAGCATAAGTTAAAACAACACAAACACCCATAGATAAACTAAAAAAGCTAAGCCCTAAAGCATCTAAAATTAATGAGATATTTAATTTACTCTCAGTAATTAAAACACTAAAATCAGGTCTAAATAAAAATTCAAAAGCTTTAGAAAATCCATCAAATGTAAAGCTATATAAAAGCATTAAAATTAGCAAGATAAAAAGTGCTGGCATCATCCACACATTCATTTTTTCTATTCCACTTTTAATTCCTTTGCTAACAACCCAAAATACCATTATAAAAACTATACTAAAGCAAATAATTTGAGATATTAAATCACTTGAAATTAGATTGCCAAATAAAGCTGCTGCTTCTTGAGTATTCTTTGGTAAGCTAAAAAAGCTTAAATATATGTATTTTAAAATCCAACCAATTACTACACTATAAAAACATACGATTAAAATCGCGCCTATCATAAAAAATCCTGCAAATCCCCAAGCTTTTTTATTAGATTTTGCTAAATCGCTAAAAGCATTTACAGCATCTTTTTGAGTTATTTTACCAACGCTAAGCTCTCCTAAAAACACCATAAAAGCAATTAAAAATGTAAGGATAAGATAAAGTAAAATAAATACAGAACCACCATTAGTCCCAACCATAGTAGGAAATTTCCAAGCATTTCCAAGCCCAACGGCAGAGCCTGCCATCGCTAAAACAAAGCCAATTTTAGAAAACTGCTCTCTCATTTTTATCCTTTAAATTTGAAATACACAATAACAAGCACTGCAATAGGTGCAACAAATCTTGCAAAAAATATCCATATTTTAAAACCAAGTTCGCCCATATAAGGAACAAAAGTTTCTTTTAAATCTTGTTTGCTAATAAAAAATCCAACAAATATAGCAGCCATAAAAGAACCAAATGGCATAATGATATTTGAACTAAGATTGTCTAATATATCAAAGAAATTCATTCCAAAAAATGTTAAATTAGCTTTATAGTCTTCAAGACTTGAAAAAATACATAAAAGCCCTAAAATATAAACTACAATCCCTATTAAAACTATGGCTTTAATCCTTGAAAAATTGAATTTATTGATTAGATAAAACACAAAAGGTTCAATCATAGAAACAGCACTAGTAATCCCCGCAAAAAACAAAGCGATAAAAAATGTTAGGGCTAAAATTTTTCCTAAAAATCCTAATTTAGCAAACAAAGAAATAAGACTTATAAAAATAAGTCCAGGACCTTGTGCGCTAGGATCAGCATTAAATTCAAAAATAAAACTAAAAACAATAAGCCCCATCATAAGACCTATTAAAAGATTTATGAAAATTATATATAAGGTTGAGCTTACAAAATTAGTCTTTTCAGGCAAACTAGCCGAATATGTAATTATACTACCAGCTCCAATACTTAAAGAAAAACAAGCAAGCCCTAAAGCAGATAAAAAAGAATCGTGATTAATCTTGCTAAAATCAGGCATGAATAAAAAGTTAAAAGCATCTTTAAAGCCATTTTGAGTAGCACTATAACAAAGCATTAAAAGTAGCATTATAAATAAAGTTGGCATCATAAATACATTTAGCTTTTCAATGCCATCTTTTACACCTTTTGCAACGGTGTAAAAAGCTATAAAAAACACAACGCTAAAACATACTACTAAAGCACTTAAATTAGTTTCTACTAAACTAACAAAAAGCTCTTGATTAATGGCAATTTCAGTGCTTAAAGAATTGATATTTAAAATCGTAGTAAAAGCATAATAAATATAATAAATTATCCAACCGATTATCACACTATAAAAACTAACTATTAGTAAAGCCCCAATCATTGTAAAACCTACTAAAGACCAAGCCTTTTTATGTTTTGGTGCTAAGTTATAATAAGCACTTGCAGGATCAAGCCTAGAAGCTTTACCTATATATAATTCACACAAAAATATAACAAATCCAACACCTAAAGTAAGAATGATAAAAAGCATAACAAATGCCGAACCACCATTAGTTCCAACCATAGTAGGAAATTTCCAAGCATTCCCAAGCCCAACAGCAGAACCAGCAACGGCTAAAATAAATCCAATTTTAGAAAATGTATTATTCAAAATAAGCCCTTCTTTTTGGTTTTTAAGGTTAAAACTTTCATTCTATAATAATTTTTAAAAATTTGTATAAAAAAATGAGAAAAATTACAAAAAAGGTTAAAATTTGGATAAAAATCTCACTGAATTTACTTACAAAATGATTTTAAGCTACGATGGTTCAAGGTTTTTTGGCTCTGCAAAACAGCCTGATTTAAAATGCGTGCAAAATACACTTGATAATGCTTTGCATTCGGTTGGAGTATTTAAGCCAAGTATTTTTGCTAGTAGAACGGATAAAGGCGTTCATGCAAAGTGCAATGTAGCAAGGATTTCATCACCTTATAAGCTAAATGAAAGCTTTGTAATAAAAAAGCTTAATAGGATTTTAGATGGAATTTATATTAGGAATTTAAGCCTTTGTGATTTTGAGCCTAGATTTGATGCAAAGATTAGAAGTTATAGATATATTTTCGCTAAAAACCACAATGCTTTTTCTAAGGCTTATTTTAGTGTTTATGAAAAAGATTTGGATATTAATTTGCTAAAACAAGCGATAAAATTATATGAAGGTGAGCATGATTTTGCTTTATTTTGCCTAAGTCTTGATGATGATAAAAACAGCGTTAGAACGATTTATAAAACTAGAGTTTATGAGTATAAAGATTTTGTTGTTTTAAACTTTTTTGCTAATGGGTTTTTAAGGGGGCAAATTAGGCTTATGGTTGATTTTTTGCTTAAAATTAATGAAGGAAAATTAAGCTTAAATAATTTAAAAGAGCAAATAAATTGCGAGATTATTCACTCACGCACACTAGCTAAACCTAATGGGCTTTATTTAAAAAGCATAACTTATTAAATTCCTATTTCAAATTCCAAAGATTTTGCAAAGAATTTGAAATAGGAATTAGATTATTTTTTCATTTTAGAACGAGAGTATAAAATCAAGTCATTACTTGTTTTAATCAAACTTCCTTTTAAAGTATTTATACAATGATTTAAAATAAAAGCACAAGCTTTTGCATCGCTTAAAGCCCTATGATGAACGCTAGTAATTCCTAATTCATTTTTTAAACTATCAAGCCCATATTTATCGCATTCAATACAGCGACGTGCTAGCATTATTGTGCAAAGCTTTCTATTAATTAATGGCGCATTTAAATGCTCTAAGCTTTCTTTAGCAATAAAACCATAATCAAAAGAAACATTATGAGCTACAAAAATCGCATTACCTAAAAATAATCTAAAATCAGCTAGAACTTTTGCACTTTTTGGAGCATCTTTTAGCATCAAAGCATTAATTCCAGTAAGTTCTGTGATATTTTCAGGAACTTCACTTGCGTAAATAAAGCTTTCAAATTCATCTAATATTTTGCCATTTTTAACCTTTACAGCACCTATTTCTATGATTTGTCCGTTACTAATAGAACCTGTGCTTTCAATATCAACAACGCAAAAGGTTTCATCTTGAATTGATTTATTTCTTGAGTTTAAAAACACTTCTTGATTTTGTTTTAATGTGATATCAAGACCTAGCATTAAAAGCGTATCGTAGTCTAGCTCTAAGCCTAGAGCATTTTCATATTGATTTTTTAAATCTTTATAATTTAAACTATTTATCATTAATCGTTCTAAAATCTTATCGCAATTAATTATTTGCTTTTTATAAAGTTCGTTATAATCCATCAAAATTCCATTTTTAAAGAATTAATAGCGGTTCTATAATCATTTGAGCTAAAAATATAATTACCAGCCACAACAATATCAGCTCCAGCTCCTTCAATATCTGCAATATTTAGCCCATTTACTCCGCCATCAACTTCTATAAAGCACTTATAATTATTTTTATCTATCATTTCTCTTAAATCTTTTATTTTTTTAAGAACACTAGGAATAAAACTTTGTCCGCCAAAGCCAGGATTTACACTCATTAAAAGAACCATAGAAACTTCGCTTAAAATATATTCAATTTCATGAAGATTTTGATGTGGATTTAATACGATTGCAGGATTTACGCCTTGTTTTCTTATGTATTCAATAAGTCTTAGCGGATGAGTGCTTGCATCAATATGAAAGCTTAAAAATTTAGGTTTAAATTCTAAAAATAAATCAACAAATTTATCAACTTCTCTTACCATTAAATGAATATCTAAAGGCACTCTAGCAACTTTAGCTACGGCTTTTGCCGTGCAAGTTCCTATGCTTAGATTTGGCACATAATGTCCGTCCATTACATCAACATGTAATAAGTCAGCACCTGCATCTTCAACTTTTCTTATATCTTCGGCTAAATTCAAAAAATCAGCAGACAACAAACTAGGAGCTACATACATTTTTATTCCTTGAAAAATATTTTTTATAGAATATCATTAAAACTTAAAAAAAAAATTAAGCTTAAGATGCTATCATTAATGCTTTTAATTTTTACAAGAATACAAAAAAAGGATTTACAATGTCAAAATTTTGTCAATTAACAGGTAAAGGTCCTATGGTAGGAAATAATGTTAGCCACGCTAACAACAAGACAAAAAGAAGATTTTTACCTAACTTACGCACAATTCGTATAGATTTAGGTGATGGCACAACTAAAAAAATTAGAGTTGCAGCTTCTACATTACGCACACTTAAAAAAAGAAGAGCTAACTAATTTTAAAGAAATTTTATGAGCTTTTTTAAAAAGCTAAGTAAATTACTTGGTTGGGCTGAAAGTGGAAAGCCCGAAGTAGATGTAAATACTGAACTTTACGAACAATTAAGACCTTTTCGCCTTCCTTTAATAGCTGTTGTTATTATGATGCTATTAGGGGCGATTGGGTATATGATTACTAGCAATTTTTCTTTGCTTGATGGTATTTATCAAGCGGGAATGACTTTTACAACTCTAGGTTATACTGAAGTAGCTGAAATAACTCCGGCAGGAAGATTTTTTACAATTTGTTATGTATTACTCGGTTTTGTTACTTTTACCTTTTCAATTGGTATTGTAATTGAAGTTTTAAAAAAGGGCGAATTAACAAGATTAATTAAGGAAAAAAGAATGCTTTATAAAATCGCAAGGCTTAAAAATCATTATGTTATATGTTATCACAATGAATTCACTCAAGAATTAGCAAAACAATTTAAACAAACTTACACACCTTTTGTAGTGGTTGATGATATACCTGATTTTGAAAAAATTGCAGAAGACAATAAGTATCCATTTTATGTAAAATGTCCTCCACATAGTGATTTAGCATTCTTAAAAACTCATCTTTCAAGTGCAAAAGGAATTATATCGCTTAGCCCAAATTCGGCTGATAATATAGCTATAATTGCAAGCGCAAGATTGTATGAAAAAGATATAAAAAGAATTAGCCCTTATTCTATAATTACGATTTCAAATTCCGAGCACGATGCTGCAAGGCTTAAAAAACTAGGCGCAAACACCGTTGTTTTAGCTACAAAATTAGCAGCACAAAGACTTAGCGTAGTAAGTGTAAGACCTGAGATGGAAAATCTATTAGAGCAATATTTATATACAAGAGATCAAAGTATTGATATTGAAGAAGTAAAAGTTCCTGATGAAAGCTGGGTAAGATTTAGAAGATTAAAGGATGTTGCGTTTAGACAACTTGCAAATGTTAGCGTAATAGGTATTAAAGATGCTAATAATAATTTTTTGCCTATGCCAAAAGGTGATGCAATGATTGGAACAGGAACAAAATTATTACTAATAGGAACTCCTGAAAGTATAAAAGAAGTAAAAAAAATCATTAAAAATAAGCAAAGTCCAGATAATTTAAAATAAACTATAAGTGTTATCAATTTGTAATTTATTTTAGTTAAAATTGCGTGAAAATTATCACTAAGGAGCAATCATGTTACATGAACATAGAGAATTAATTACATCTTTAAAAGGTAAAGATGCACATTTTGACAGATTATTTGAAGCACATAATGATTTAGATCACAAAATCAAAGATGCAGAAGAAGGCAGAGTTCATTTAGATGATTTAGAAATTGCTAGAATGAAAAAGGAAAAATTAAAATTAAAAGATGATTTAAATAATTACTTAAATTCAATCAAAAATAAAGCATAATTTAGAAAGGGGTATTAATGTTTTTTAACAAAGATAATTCCCATGAATTAGAGCTGCAAGATAAACTTAAAAAAGCTCTTGCAGAAAGGGAAAGACTAGAAGCAGAAATTGCAAGTTTAAAAGCTGAAATTACTGCAAAACAAACTTATGAAGAAGAAGAAAAGGTTAAATTTTCTTTATTTGACATAATGGTAAAAGGTATGAAAGAAAGTGTATCTTTCGTTCAAAAAGATATTGAAGGTGATTTATCAAGAGCTAAAGAAATTGAAACTCTTTCAACAGATTGTGTTGATATGATAATAAATCTTAAAAAAGTTTCAGAAAATATCATTACTTCCCTTGAGCAAATTACGGAATCATCAAGTAAATCTCGTGATACAGCACAAAACCTTCATAGAAGTGTTGATGAAATAACAAATGTTATTAATCTAATTAAAGATGTATCAGATCAAACAAATCTATTAGCTTTAAATGCAGCTATCGAAGCAGCTCGTGCAGGTGAGCATGGTAGAGGATTTGCTGTAGTTGCTGATGAAGTTAGAAAGTTAGCTGAAAAAACACAAAAAGCAACAGCTGAAGTAGAAATGAATATTAATTTATTAAAGCAAAATGCTAATGAAATGTTTACTCAAAGCGAACAAGTAGAACAAATCTCGCAAGATTCTAATGCACATATAGGAACATTTTCAGAGCAATTTGATAAATTAGTTCATATTTCACAAGATATTAAATTTAATGGTAGTGCAATTAAATATGAAGTATTTACATCGTTAGTAAAACTTGACCATATCTTATTTAAAGCAAATGGATATGCAAATGCACTAGGCGAAAATCCAACTAAATTAAGCGATCATTTTAGTTGTCGTTTAGGTAAGTGGTATCAAAATGAAGGTAAGGAAATGTTCGGACATATGCCTTTATATTCTAAGATTGAAACACCACATAAAGAAGTTCACGAAAGTATTAATCAAGCACTTGAGCAAATTTCTCATGGACAACTTGCAAGCAATAGTAAAGAAATCATTGAACTTTATAAAAATGCTGAAAAATCAAGCCTTGATTTATTTATGATTTTTAGACATTTATTAGGCGAATTTTTAAAGAAATAATAATTAAGTCTAGCTTTTTGCTAGACTTAAATTCCTAATTCAAATTCTATAAGATTTTTAATGTAAAAGTATTAAAATAATGATAATTTTATTTTAATATAAGCATATTTTATTATGATACTCATTTTTAGCCCAAGTGGTGAAACTGGTAGACGCGCTAGACTCAAAATCTAGTAGGAGCAATCCTGTGTCGGTTCGAGTCCGACCTTGGGCACCACTACAATATAAAGGAAACAATATGCCAAAAGACGCAAACGGAAACGAATTACAAGCAGGAGATAATGTTAGCGTTATAAAGGATTTGAAAGTAAAAGGTAGTTCTTTAACAATCAAAAGAGGAACTAACGTTAAAAATATTAAACTTACTTCAAACGATGACGAAATAGAAGCTAAAGTAGATAAGCATGGGGTTATAGTTTTAAAAACTTGTTTTTTAAAAAAGGCATAATATTTATGAAAAAATTGGCAATTTTATTACCGCTTAGTCTATTTGCTAATAATGCTTACACAGACTTGCAAAGTAACTATCAAAATAATAATTTTAAAAGAGCTTATGAAATTTCATCAGATATTTGTAAAAACTCTTGTGCTGATATAGACCTTAATTTAATCATGGGTAAAAGCGCTTTTAAATTAGGCATGTATGATGAAGCACTTGCTGCTTTTGATAGGGTATTAGTTCTTGATGAAAACAATGTTGATGCAAGATTACAAAGTGCAATTATTTATCAAAAAAGTGGAAATTATGAATTATTAAAACTTGAGCTTGAGAGCTTAAAAGATGATGAAAGATTAAGAAAAGAAGAAAAAATTCTTGTTTCTAATATGCTAAAAGGTATTAAAAAACAAGAAAAATCAAAAGCTCAAATAAACACACCATACGCAAGTGTAAGCGTAGGATATGGATATGATAGTAATCCAAAAAAACAAAATCTAAAAGATAGCTATTTGCCTATACCACAACTAGGGATTAAATTTCCTATAAGTGGTGCAAAGCATGAACCTGCTAGCAGTGTATTAGCTAATCTAAATGCAGGTTATAAAAAGCAAGTAAATGATGTTTATGACTATGATATAAATGCTAATTTTTATAATAAATATTATATAAAACCTATTGAAGAAGATTTTCAAAATTTAAGCGTATTTACCGCATCTATTAATAATGGATTTGACATTTCAAGACAATTTAAACTAAATATTTTATTATCTTATGATTACATAGTTTTAAAACATAAAAGATATTTAAATACTTTTACAGCTGATGTTTCTGGCGATTATTATATGGAAAATGGAATATCTTTAGGGCTTGGCTATACTATTAATCATAATAATTATTTAAATGAAGAACATAAAGAAAACGACTCAAACCATCATAGTATTTATGCAATGAGTAGATTAATATCTCAAAGAAGTATGGTTTATTTAAAAATGGCTTATGATATTGAGCAAACTAGTAGAGTAAAAGAAAGTACAAATAATTATAAAGAATATTCTATTACTTCAGGTATTATTTATATGCTAAATAAACAAGTTATATTAAAGGCAAGTTTAGGTTATTCTGCTAGTAAATATAAAGAAACAATTTTTACTAATCAAAGAAATGATAAATCTATAAGAGTTAATTTTGGTGCTGAATACAATATGGATCATCACAATATTTTCTCAGCAGATTTAGGATATGATAGAGTAAAATCTACACTTGAATATAATTCTTACGATAATTATTTTCTTAATTTAATGTATAAATATAAATTTTAAGCTTATTCCTTTCAAAACTATGTTATAATTTGTTAATATTTTTTG